>JAKAWK010000019.1 GCA_021827365.1 Nitrospirota bacterium | reverse complement strand
TGTTTTGTTTAAAATAAGTTAAAAATTTTATTAAATATTTATTTAATAATAATCAATGAATATAGCATCAGGTTTCTCGGCATTTTTGGATTTATCGTCTCTCCCTTTCGTTTTTCCTGGAGTTTCTTCCGAAGGCTTCTGCCAGTCTCTCGGCCGCTTTTCCAGGAAGGAAAAATACCTCCCACCTATAGGGAAATTCCAGAATTTCCCGTTAAGAATTTTGAGTCTTCCCCTCTCCGGAGGTCCGGTGTATACTCCCGGGGTGAAAAACCCAGCTTATTGATCGGTCAAGGAGAAGAGGCGGATGAATCGGTCAATTCCGGAACGGCTTGTGAGTCCAATTGTCTGGGCCACCCTCTCCGTCCTTTTCTTTCTCGTTTCCATCGGAGGCCTAGCCCGCCTTTATGGGGACCATCTTTCAGGGGTGAGGCTTGAGGGGGAGCTTGAATCCCTGGCGACAGATCTTTTTGATGTCCAGTCTCTCCAGACCGCCCTGAGAGCGATGGAGGAAGACCATGCCGTGATCAGGAGCCGAGTCTCCCCGGCTCTCAATGAATACCGTGGCTGGCGTGTCCAGGGGGCCTCCGTCATATCCGATCTCGTGCGGCGCGGTCCTAGCCTGACACGGCGGGAGAAAAGGCTTCTCCAGGGGGTCTCGACATTATTTTCCTACCTGAAAGGTCAGGAAGACCTGGTCCGAAAGGGGATGATTCCACCGTCCACACTCTTGCCTTCGGCTGTCAATTCCCAGCTTTACTCGCTCCTCACGCGGTTGACCCGCCAGATCCACAACCACCAGGCGGTGATATTTCTCAGGAGAGAGGAGCTCTCCCGGGACCGGCAGAGGACCGTCTTTCTTTTGATATTTTTTCTGACGGTGGGTCTTTTTTCCTTTGGTTTCTCAAACTTCCTGAATTCCCGGACCAAACGTGCGATCCAGTTCCAGGTGGGCCTTCTTGACCAGTTCATTCTCACGGGGAGTGTGATCAAGGACTGGAGGGGGCACCTCCGGAAGCTTCTGGCAGGGCTTTCCGGACGGGTCGGGATCCGATTCCTGTTCGTCTTCTTTCCAGAGGAGGGGGAGTCCCCCGTCTGCGAAATCTTTTGGCAGGAAATCCCGACCGAGGCCGATCGTCTTCAGGTGGAGTCAATGATTCGCTCGGCCATCGGGGGAAGTGAGCGCCTGTCGAAATATGCGGAGGTTCCGATCCGGCAGGAGGCGGGAAATGAAAGGACGGATCTTCCGACGGAGAGAGGGAGGCCAATGGAGATGCTGGCAAGGACCATCATGCTTAAGGAGCCCCCGGTGGTGGGCATGGCGGGGATCGGGATCAACGAGTACCAGGGGTCAGATCCGGTCCGCCACCAGGTCTTCGAGGGAATTCTTTCAAGCCTCCTGAACCTTCTGGGATCAGTACGCGCCATTTCGGGGTATACGGAAAAACTTGAATATTATGCGGCCAGAGATCCTCTGACGAACCTTTACAACCAGAGAATCTTCTGGGATCTCCTGAATTATGAGGTGGAGCGGAGCGAACGTCATTCCCAGGGCTTTGTCCTGATGGTGATCGACCTCGACGACTTCAAGCGCATCAACGACTCCTTTGGCCACAAGACAGGGGACCTCTGTCTTGCCAGTGTTGCCGATCTTTTTCGGGAGACTGTCCGGCGGGAGGACATTCTGTTCCGCTACGGAGGCGACGAGTTCTGCGTTATCCTTCCAGAGACGGGAATCGAACAGGGATGGTCTACCGCCACCCGGCTCATTGAAGGTGTCGGAAAGCTTTCCCTTACGATCGACGGCAAAACCGTGACTCCTTTTTTTATCTCGATCGGCATTGCGGCCTGGCCCCAGCATGGCCGGGACGGGAGGGATCTTTTCCTCATGGCCGACAACATGATGTACAGGGCCAAGCGGGCTGGAAAGAACCAGTATGCCCTTCCGGCTGATTCCGATCTGGCGGCCACATTCCGGCATGAGGGAGATATTTATCTCATGCTTAGAAATTCTGTGATTGATGAAGAGTTCGTTCCCTTTTTCCAGCCCATCCGGGAGGCCTCCTCCGGAGCGGTCTTTGCCTATGAAGTGCTGGTCAGACTTCCTCGGGCCCATCACCCGGAGGAGATGATTCCGGCCTTCGAGTTTATCGAGGTCATGGAGCGGACCGGACTTGTCGTTCCCATGGATGCGCTCGTCAGGAAAAAAGCCTTCGAAGCCCATGTCCGGGCGCGAAGCTCTGTTCCACTCTTCCTGAATCTTTCCCCGGGTGTCTTGAGACCTGAAGGCTTGGACCAGCTCCGGGCCACGGTCAGGGAGTCGGGGGTCGACCCTTCAATGATCGTCTTTGAGATCACTGAGCGGGAGGCCGTGGGAAGTCTGGAGGATCTGGTGCGGTTCATGAAGGAGATGAGGACGGCCGGTGTGCGCTTTGCGATTGACGACTTTGGCAGCGGATTCGCGTCGTTCGATTACCTCCGTGAACTCCCTGTCTCCTTTGTCAAGATCGGAGGGGAAATCGTTCGCAACCTGGCCTTCCAGGACCATGTCGACCGGCTGATCGTGGAAAGCCTGGTCAAGATTTCCCGACGGCAAGGAGTTTATGTGGTGGCGGAAACCATCGAAACGGAGGAGGTTCTGACCGAGGCCCGCAGGCTGGGAGTGTCGCTTGTCCAGGGCTATTTCATCGGCCGTCCCTCCCCCACCTTCTCCTGAAAATAGAATGTCTCCTCGTGTTTTCCCCGGGGAAGCGATCTGGTATGATGACCCGGTGGTCTGGTTCCTCCGGGTGGGGGCCGGTCACTTAACAAAGAGATCAATATTCATGACTAAAAAAGAGAGGTAAAAGAATGGCCATAGTGCACTGTTCCCGATGTGGAGCCGATGCGGAGGGACTTTCAGAGCCCCCCTTTCCGTCTCCCTTCGGCAAGGAGGTTCAGGAACATGTCTGCCAGGCATGCTGGGCGGCCTGGGAGGATATGCGGGTCAAGGTCATCAACGAATACCGCATTAACCTGGGGCTTCCGGAGCATCGCGCGATGCTGGTCAACATAACCCGGGAATTTCTGAATCTCCCGGCTCCTGAAAAGAAACCCTAGTTTTTCGGCACCTTCCCTGTTGAAACCAGCCGGTCTAGATGCCGGCTGGCTCCTGTCCCGAATGGCAGGTAAAGGGTGGTCGGATGTCCCCCTTCGTAAATGAGCCTTCTCGCTTCCCCGTCCACAACCCCCATATACATCTGGAATTCAAACATTTTGCCATGCTTTTCCATCAGGGCCTGGGCGGCCCCCAGAAGCTCCCTGTCGTGGGTGGCGATGGCGAAGAAGTTTGATTCCTGGAAAAGGATTTCCATCAGGAGGCGAAAGCGTTCGGAAACCTCTTTTTCGCTGACGGGCGTTCCCGTGTCCAGGAGGGGGAGACCCTTCACGAGCCGAATGCGTCCCCGGACCTGACGGATGAGTTCAAGGTCGGAAAGGGCACGCGGAATCCTGGCCGGAATGGTCACGGCCAGATGGGGAAATCGGGGCCGGAGGCCAAGGTAGAGATCGATCGTGGCCCCCACGGAGTCAGGGTCCTCCATATCAAGCCAGACTCCATATCCGTATTCCTCAGCCCGGGTGATGAGGGGGGCAAGCCGTTCCATGGCCACCATCCATCCCTCGTCCAGCCCGAAGTTTCTCGGGTCGATTGACAACCCTCCCCGGATCATCCGGTGGCCCATGGTTGTCACGAGCTCCATGGCCTCCTTTCCTATGGGATCCGAATACCCTTCAAGAGGCCAGTGAGGTGCCAGAAGGGTGCCCAGACCTTCCTTGTTCAGATGACGGGCCTTTTCCAGGGCCTCTTCCATCGTGTTTCCTGCCAGATATCCGGTCATTTTCTCCTCTTTCCGTTCGGGGTCCAGAACCCCCCCCATCTCTTAGTATGATTCCTTCAGGTCTCTCTCAAGGCTATTTTACCATTGTACAACACTCTCGAATTCCGGGAGCCTCCCCAGGGATGGCTATTTGTCCCCCGGGGAAGTGTCGTCGACTAGATTGATCATGTCTTCGAGGGAGAGCTTCCGGAAATCATCCTCCCCGGATCCTGCTCCGAAGGTCATGAGACGGTCAAAGAGTTCCTTCTTGGATTCCTTGAGTGTCTGGACGCGTTCCTCGACAGTTTCCCTCACCAGAAACCGGTAAACGAAGACCGTTTTTCTCTGTCCGATCCTGTGGGATCGGTCGCTGGCCTGGGATTCGACCTGGGGATTCCACCAAGGATCGTAATGAAAAACGTAGTCGGCCTGGGTCAAGGTCAGGCCGACGCCCCCGGCCTTGAGGCTGGCGAGAAAGACCATGGGAGCCCCGGGATCGTCGGCCTGAAAGGCCTCCACCCGCCGCTTCCTTTCTTCGAGAGGGGTCGATCCGTCGAGTCGGACGTAAGCAATCCCCAGTCCGGGGAGAACCTGTTCGAAGAGGTCGAGGATCCCTGTGAACTGGCTGAAAAGAAGGATCTTGTGGCCTTCGGAAACTCCTTCAGAAATCTTGTCGCAGACCAGGTCAAACTTGCTTGATCCTTCGAGCCCTCCCGCAAGTTCGGGAGGCAGGAGCGCCGGATGGCACACGAACTGTCGGAGCCTCAGGAGAAGCGTCAGGTATGCCATGTGCCTGGAGCCGTCAGACAGGAGGATCTCCTCCCTCCCATGGTTTCTGAGACGCTCGTATTGGGACCTTTCTTCAGGGGTCGGGTCGATCCAGAGATCCACTTCCACCTTCGGAGGGAGCTCGGTCAGGACCATCTCCTTTGTCCGGCGAAGGATGAGGGGAGCCACCAGGTTTCCAAGAAGGGCGATCCTCCGGTTCTGTTCTTCCCCCAGGGCGTTTTCTCGAAGAAACCGCCGTTCAAACTGGAGCCTGGATCCCAGGAGTCCCGGCATCAGGAGGTTCATAATCCCCCAGAGGTCGGAGAGGCGGTTTTCGACCGGAGTTCCTGTCACCAGCACCCTTTGGGAGGCGGGAAGGGAAAGAAGGGCCTGGTGGGTCCGGGACTCGGGGTTCTTGACGGTGTGGGCTTCGTCCAGAATCAGGCAGGAAAAGGGAGGGCCAAGGGAGAGATGGGAGTCATTGCGGAGAGTTCCGTAGGTCGTCAGGACAAGATCGGCCTTTTCCATCTCCCGGATACGGGCTTGCCGGTTCAGTCCCGCATGGATGTGAAGGCGTAATCCGGGAGAGAACCGGCCGGCTTCATGGGCCCAATTGTAGAGAAGGGAAGCCGGAAGAACGACAAGGGGCGGCCTGCTCTCCCGAGCCACTTCAGTATTTTCCATTTTCAGGAAGGTGAGAAATCCCAGAATGCTCACGGTCTTCCCGAGCCCCATCTCGTCGGCGAGGATTCCGGAGAGTCCCTCCCTTCGGAGGGAAACAAGAACGGATATGGCCTCCTTCTGATAGGGGCGAAGAGTCGCCAAAAAAAGGTTTCCGAGCCGTTCGAAGTCCTCATCCGGAAGATGCGACGGGGAAAATGGCCGTAATTTAACACCTGGATCGGCAAGGAGCGGGAGGTCCGGGCGGAGCCTCCGGATCATGGAGACATAGAATCGGCTCGCCCTCCCCCGCCCATCACCATCGAGGGAGAACAGCTGGCATATTTCGCGGTCGTGCTCCCGGGCCAATCCTTCCAGGTAGACCGAGACCCCGGACGGGAGCGCGAGAAGGGAAGATGTTCCTTCCGGAGGGCGGCCGGGGAGAGGAAAGGTTCCGGCGCCCGTCGAGACCTGTCCGTAAAGTTCCACCTCCTGGGCTGAGATGTCACGGATTCCGAGAGAGACATGAACGGGCCCGGGAAGGATGGATCCCTCGTAAAATTCGCTTTTGTCGATAAAAAATCCCAGGGCCTCAAGTTCGGGGACGATCCGGTCCAGGATTTCGCCCGTCTGGGAGAGATCAGCGGGAATTCCGGAAGATGAACTTGACAGTCTGGCAACCTTCTCGAAAAGGTTCCGCGCGAGCAACTCCTTTTCCCGGTCCCGAGGAAGAAGAAGCGGGAAGGAGTCATTCCTGTCTTTTCCCGGAAGGTAATCCCCGAGACGGTGTCGTTCCGGACCGAAGAGAGGGATGGCCGCCTCGTCAGGATATCGGAGCTCAGGCGTAAGCAACAGACCCCCCCCGGGCCGGCCGGTCAGTCTGAGGGCCGGTTTCCACCTGGAGCGCAAACCAAAAAGGGGTCCTAGCCCGGGGGGATGAAATTCGACAGAAACGGCCCCCCCCTCTCCCATCCCTGGGTCGAGAAAGGGGGCCCATTCACCCGGGGAGAGGGGACGGGAATCTCCCGCCCGTTCCATGAGTCTTCGAATCATGGGCGGGAAGGTCGCCTCCCGGGCCAGAAAAAGGAGGGAGCCCCCGCCAACAAGGAGAGAAAACTGATCAAAGTTGATCAAAAGGACGTCCCTGACGGGCCGTCCCCTCCCGCCGATTTCGACCTCTCCTTCGAGCAGGACCTCCCCTCCCGGCTGATCGGCCCAGCGGGCCATGAGCCGGACAGGGGGGCAGTGGAGAGGAGATTCAATCCTGTAGGAGGTTTTTGTCCGGGCGGACAGAATCCGGACCCCGGGAAGGGCCAGGTATCGGGAGAGAGTCTCCCTCTCTCCGTTTCTTGGACGATATCCGGGAACGGCCCTGCCGTCGCCCCCTTTTGCAGGATGGGGTTCGAAGGCCCTGCAGAATAGAAGGGCAGGGAGGGGAAGAGATCCCTCCCCGCGTCCCTGGCCGGACTCAAGGAGACGAAACTGGCGGTGGTCCATGGGTGTCATCTTGCGGGTCAAGGCTACGAAAAAGGGAGCCTGGCGAGACCCTGCCAAAAGGAGTGTCAGGCATGGGAGTTCCCGGAGTTCTTCCGTCTCCGCCCGGGCGGTCCGGAAGGGAAGGGACGGGAGGGATTTCCCCAAGGCGGGGGGCAGGGGGTGCCGGGAAGCGGTCCTTTCCCGAAAGATGAGAAGAACCGCAATGGCGTGCGTGCACGGAAGATCCTGCTCCGTCCGGCAAAGGGGGCATGATGCGAGGATCCCCGAATGGTCCGAGCGGAGGGCTATGGAGGCCGGTTCTCCCTCCCGGGACAGACGAAGCTTAGCTTCCAGGATTCCCGATGTCTGATAGGCGGAAAGGTCGAAGTCGACCGTTATTGATTCCAGAAGTCTCCGGGCGGCAGAGAGACGGATCGGAGGGAAAGCCTGGGTCAGAAGTAAATCGGCCATTTGGGATGCTCTTTCCTCGGCCCTGTCACCTTACGGCATTGATTTCCGAAATGAGGAGGACAGCAGTGAACAGAAGTCCCAGCACGAAGGCGCCTCCAATCAGGACGAAGGCCCGCTTGCGGTCCTTAGCCCTGTTTTCGGGGGCCTCGACCGGGGCCTTTTGCCGGGATCCGGGAATGAATGTCCGTCCGAGAAGGCCATCTACGACGCAGAAGGAAGCCATCGCCTGGATAAGGGAAAGGGCCGTTCCTGTCGCCAGAAGCACCATCCCGGAAGCATAGAGGACGGGATGGGTAAAAACGGCCTTCCACTGTTCATTGTAAATGACGACAAAGACAAGCCCCAGAAATGCCCCGCCGCCCCGGATCCATCGTCCTTTCCGGTCAATGTTGCAGACTCCGGGGAGATATTCGTCCTGGTCTGACGGATCTTCAAGTCCTGTAGGGTTTTTTCGGGTTCCTGGGTTTTCCATATCAAGGCTCCTTTGGTCCGGGCAGAAGATCGGAAGGTATCCTGGGCCCGAGGACGGAGCGAAAAATGGCCACGACCCGCCCCTGGATCAGTGAGGGTATGTCCGACTTCCGGATCTCCTGTTCCACGGGTTCAGAAATCGGGGAGCGGAGAAGAAACCGGTCCTTCCTCCTGGCAAGGAATCCCGGGAGCAGTTCCCCCGTGGACGGATCCCGGAATATGATGATTCCTTCGCGTCCCCGGCCGGGAATTTTCTGGACGAAGAGGATATCCCCTTCCTGAATCCCCGCCTCCGGGAGGGACCTTCCCGATCCCACCTTCAGCGCATAATCGGGAGGATCTGTGAAATAGACAGGAGGAACAGGCAGGAAAACCGGGGCTCCTCCGGATGGAGGGCATCCCGCGAGACAGGGAATTTCCCTCTGGCCGTCCGCCGGGTCATGAAAGAGGGTCAATGCGGCACCGGTCAACCGGATCGACCGGGCCTGTCCCGGACTCCTTTCAAGATACCCCTTCCGGATCAGGGCTTCAAGATGAGTGAGTCCGGAACGGGTATTTTCGGAGCCGATATGGCGGGCAACCTCCTTGATTGTGGGAGGTTGCTTTTTGAGCCGGATTTCCTTTTCTATAAAATTGAGGACAGATCTCTGCTTCTCAGTGAGCGACCTCAACGGCCGGTCCTCCGCTAGAAGCCGAACTCGGAAAGAAGCTGGTCGACGGTGTTCTGGTCGATGTCTCCCTGAGCCCCGACTCCTTTGAGTGTCTCTCCTGGGGAAGATGCCGGGGAGGACGGCAAGGGAGGAGCCGTCTTCTCATCGTTCCGGATCGTGTCAGGGGAGGTTTCTATGAGGATTCTCACGAGCCTCGACTCAAGCTCTTTCAGATGGCTTCCGATCAGCTTGATGTTCTGACCGACAAGGTCCTGGAAGGCCATGGCTTCGAAGCCGTGCATAATCCCTTCGTCCGAGCGGTCAAGAATCTCCGTGATCTCGTCCACAGCCGGTTTGATGGGAGCCTTGGATCCGGACAGGGGGCTGAGGAGTGCACGGATACGATTATGATCCTCCAGGAGTCTTTCGAGGATGTTCATGAGCTTGTGTGCCGCATCCTCGGTCATCTGGCTGATGACCCCAAGCCCCTGGGAGGTTTCCGGGATCTTTCCCTCCATGAACTTGAGGGAGTCGACCATCGACGTAGAAAGGGACAGGACGCGTTGGATGTCCCGGGCTGTCTGCCCGACCTGCTGGAAAAGATCCGAGGACTCTCCGGCCACTTTGTCCTTCCTGGGCGGTTCTCCGGAAAATTCCTGCCTGAGGAGGGGAATGTCGAGAAGCCAGGTTTCTGAACCCTCCAATGTTTTTTGTCTGGAAAGGAAGGGGTGTTCCGGATGGGGAGTTCCTGCCGACTCGGGATCCTTTAGGCGGAGAATGCGGCCGATTCTGGGAACGGCGATCAGAGGCTCGCGGTAGGAGGAAAGGGATATCCCCTTCAATCCGTCAAGGCTTTTGGGAGTGGCCAGCCCAAACCACTCCTGGGGGAAAAAGGTGTGGTGGGGCTGGCTGGTTTCTGCGGATCCCTTGAGGGCTTCGATCCGCCTGATCTCGGTCATCCGGATGCCGAGGTCGACTTCCCGGGAAAGGGGAAAGGTCATGATCTGCATCGGAATCTTCTTTTCTTTCCTTGGTTGGGCGTTAATCGGGGGTATCCTTCTGAATTTCATTTTGTTTGCCGGCTCTTCCGTCTCCTGAAGGCCCCCCCGCGTTCATGGGGTTAAAGTAGCATATTTGAAAAAATGGGGAAAGCCTTTCGGAGAAAACTCAGGGAGATCATGAAGAGTGCCGGGGGCTGTCCTTCGGATGGGCCTTCCTAGACCTCGCCCTGGCCGAGACGGTCGAGCTGTTCGAGAACCTCCTGGCTCGCCCTGTCCATAAGAGAAAGGGCGGCCAGGGAGTCCTCAAGGCGTTTTTCGGAAAACCTCTCTACGGCCTCCTGCCCAAAGCGGTGGACCTCTTCATGGGGCCGCTCAAGATCCCGGAAAGCCGCCTTTCCTGACAGGGTCCGGCCATCTCCTTCGTAATACCATTTGCCGAGGCGGCAATTCCGGTGGTTGGAGAAGGAATCCGGCTTCCTGTCGACGAGGCCGAAGAGAACCTGGTAGACCTCGAACTTGTAAACGAGATGATCCATCTTGACGACCTCGATAAAGCCCCGGAGGGCAGAGCCCTCGATCGAGCCCTCCATCTTCCTGAACTGTCCCATCATGTCCTGCATGCTCCGGGAGGCTCCGGTTCCGGCCGAGGAGAGGGCTTGGGACTGGTCGGAGAGGGCGACCATGGCCACTTTGGCCGACTGGGTTGCACTCTGGATCGCATTGACGAGGGAGGATATCTCCTGGGTTGCGGCTGAAGTCCGGCTCGCGAGCTTCCGGACCTCGTCGGCCACCACAGCGAACCCCCGCCCCTGCTCTCCGGCCCGGGCAGATTCGATAGCGGCGTTCAGGGCGAGAAGGTTTGTCTGGTCGGCAATTTCTCGGATGGCACTCACGATTGCACCGATCTGTCCTGCTCGTTCCGAAAGGCCTTCCACCTCCCGGGCTGCGACCTTGGAGGCGCTCGACATCTTTTCCATATTGGAGGAAATGCTGTCGACGGTTCCGGCAGCCTGGAGGGCGATCCGGTCCGTTTCATCCATGGCCGCCCTCTCCTGTCTCATGGTTTCGGCCAGGGAGACCAGAGAGCCCCGCACAGTGAAGATTGATTCCCCGAAGGATTTGACGTGAGAGAGGACCTCCCGTGTGAAATCCATCACCTTCCTGGTCGTTTCCGCCTCCTGCCGCTCGGTTTTGGCCAATTCCTCGGCCTTGAGGGCCCGGGACCGTAGCTCTTCAATCTCCCTGTCCCTTGAATGTGAAGGGGGTTGCTGGATGTTGTGTCCGCCATCAGAGGGGGACGAACGTCCGAAAAGTCCCATGGCTTCGATCCTCCCGATCAATTGATTCCCAAATCCACGAACAGGGCCTCTCCGGAGGGCCTTTTCTTCCCGTGACACAAATCTTATCGGTATTACTCCCGGAACTCTTGATGTCGCCGGGGGTCAGAGCTTCCGGATTTCGCCCGGTTTGCAGGTCAGAAAGGAAAGGGGGTGGACGAGGAGACGGTAGCGGTTGATTCCCGGGGAGAGAGTGATGGTTCCCCTGACCGGGCACATGGTCGTGGGCGCAGAACGGAGAAGATAGTGTCCCGGCGGGAGATCCTGTTCAAAGTGCCCATCGGTCCGGGTCAGAAACTCGATTTCTCGCCCGGTATGGGGAGAAAGGGGCCGGAGAAAGATGGCGGCTTTCCCGACAGGGGTCTCTTTCCAGAGCATGCGTCCCTGGAACCGGGCCTGAGAAGAAGGAGCAGGTGCCGACATGGCCGATTCCTGGCGATGACAGGCGGCAAGACAGAGGGGAACGGCAAGGAGAAGGGCGGACAAACGAAGTGAGCGCAAGGGGGTCATAAGGGATCTCCATTGAAGAGTGAGTGGGCGGAAAGAATGAGATGGGCTTCCTTCCTGGCCACCTCGCGGATCATGTCCAGGTCGGTTTCCCGACCTCTGGACAGGATGTCGATCCATTCAAGGGCCCGGAGGATCTTTATCTCGAGAAAGTCCATCGAGGATGAAAGGCTTCGTGGATGGCTGTTGAAAAAGGTTACGAAGGAGGTCCGGGCATCGACTCCCTCCTTCTCGAGAAGAGCGAGCGTTTTTGGAAAAAGGTCGGGCATTGCTCCTCCGAAGAGCCAGATCTCTTCAGGGTAGAAATAGGCCCGGTAGGGGGAGTTCTGGGATTCTGAGAGTTCACGGGCCAACTCGCGATACTTTCCCCTGAGGCGGTTTTCGAATTCAGGATCGAGAGGAGATGGAGAATCCGGTGAGGTCGGCGGTAGGGGAGCCCCACCGGGACGGCCCTTTCTGTCAACGATCCTTGCAAATCTTTGGAATTCCAGACTGATTTGCGGCAGTTCCTTGTTGTCGACCTCCAGGGCGACACCCGCCAGGGCTGGGAGGGGAAGCTCCTCCAGTACGGCTTCCAGACAGTCAAAGAGGATATCCGGAACCGTCTCGGAATGGTCGTCTATCAGGAAGAATCCACCCGGAACCCGTTTCCAGGCAAGTCCTCCCACATGAATTTCGACGACGCGTTCCAGCGGAAAGCCCTCCTTGAGCCATTTGAGGAGAGAGGCCGGAGTAACAGGATTGCCACAGACTCCGAGATAGGTGAGGCAGTGGCCCAAATCGAGGCCTATGCCAAGGGGGGTGTTGCAGGTGAGGCGCTGGAAGAAGTCTCCCAAGTCCATGGGACCCGGCGGGTGGGGAGGAAAAGGGGGCGTTTCGACGAGAAGGAGGCGTCCCTCCATCTGACCCTGGAGATGGAGGGCCCCCAGACGTGCGGCCGTCACTCCCTCCTCCGAGAGATGGGGAGGGGCATAGAGGCCAAATGCAAACCCCTCCATTGCCTTCTGGGCACACTCGTGAATCATCCAGGGAGATCCAAGGGCCTCCATGTGGGCTCTGGCCCTCCGCTCCTCTTCCCGGTAGGCCGGATTGGAGGTGAAGTCTGCCTGCGTGTACCAAAGACAATCCCCGTGGTAGACAAGGGGAATCCCTTCAGGAATCGATCGCCGTGCCTCTTCCAAGTCGCATGTACGTCCCCGGAACAGCTCGAGATACTCAACAGGTGGGCCGTGAGAAAGCCATTCGAGAAGATCCGTGAGAGGGGGAGAGTAGAGATCTGTCGAAAGACCGGCCCGTGGACGGGGAGATCGGCCGGCCTGATTGACAGGGGGGATCAAGGGGAAGGGGAATCGCCAAAAGTGGGCCAAGGATCGTTTCCAAATGTTTATTTGTCACTGTCCCGTGAAATTTCCACAAACGCGAGAACCCAGTATACCAAAGCGGCTACCCTCCGTCGAAGGAGAGAGGGGAATTCACTTGACGTCTCTTCCCGGGGTTCGTATACTTCATTTATTGATTGGTTAATCAATTAAAGGAGGATAGGTTATTGGCACAGGAGCCGGGGACACACTCTCCCGGGGCCAAGGGAGAGGGGCGCGGGCAGGATGAGCCGTCAGACCGCTGCGCTCAAAGAAAAAGGGATATTCTTGATGCCGCCATGTCCTGTTTCGCCGACGAGGGCTATTTCCAGACGACAAACAGGAAGATCGCCCGCAAGGCAGGCATTACAGAGGGCCTGATATACCATTATTTTCCGAGCAAGAAAGCCCTCCTCCAGGCGATCATTATCGAAAAATTCAACGTGGACTCTTCCCCTGCCCTGAAATGTTATTCCCGGTGGGAAGGGGAGTTCGCCAAGAACCCTCCTGACGGGAAAAGCTTCCGGGCATTTCTTATGGATCTCGGCCATGCCACCTTCGAGGGCCTTGAAAAAAATCGGGATGTCCTGAGGATCCTCCTGAGCGAATACCGCCTCCTTGACGAAGCCTCCGAACCATTGTTCCCCCGCCTGGTCATGGAACATTCAATGAACCGATTTTCCCGTATCCTTGGCCGCTATCTGGAGTTCATCGGATCGGCCGGACAAAACCCTGCCATGAAGGATGCCTTTTTCCTGGGTCCGATCGTCTCCGTTTTCCTTTTCCAGGATCTCCTTCAAGGCCATCGGGTCAGAACCCTCGACAGGGAGCTTTTCCTGAGAACGCTGGTCGACCATTTCATAGCAGGTATCAACGGGATGGAAAGTCATTCGGGTGAAACTCTACCAATAGGGAAGGATGGAAAAAAAGGATGAAGAGGCTGCGACAGGGGTTGATCGCATTGGGGCTTCTGCTTGCGGGAGGGACGGGAGCTCTCCTTGAATCGATCCATGCCCAGGCCGACTCGATTCTCCACCGGTACGTCGGGGTGGAGACCTGCGAGATCTGCCATTCCTCCCAGAGGATCGGGCGGCAGTTCTTTGTCTGGGCCCAAAGCCCTCATGCCCGGGCCTACCATGATCTTTCGTCCCCCGAGGCCCGCCAGATCGCGACCCGTCTTCATATTGCCGATCCCGCGAAGGATGGTCGATGTCTCTCCTGCCACGTAACAGCCTACGGGAAGCCCCTTCCGGAAATTCTCTCCACCTTCAGGATGACGGATGGTGTCCAGTGCGAATCCTGCCATGGCCCGGGAGAGGACTACGCCCATTTTTCGGTGATGATCAGTCCACGGAAGTCCCGCCTGGCGGGCCTTGCCGTCCGGCCTGACGAACAGACATGCAAGACCTGTCACAATCCCGCCTCACCGACCTTCCGTGGCTTCGATTACCATCAGGCCCTGAAACGGATCGCCCATCCTGTTCCCTCCGAGTACAAGAAGGAAACCCACGAAACGGGAGGGGGAGAATGAGCGGCGAACCCCAGGCGGGTCAGCCCATTCCCCCCTCCCGAAAGCGAAAGGGATTCATTATTGGGGGTGTCGGGCTTTTCCTCACCCTGCTCGTCATTCTGGCCTACCTGCGGTATAACGCCTTTTATGTCTCAACCGAAGATGCCATGGTCGACGGAAACATTGTTCTTGTCTCGGCCAACATGAGAGGACGGGTCATGACCCTTCCCGTCAATATCGGGGATCCCGTCCGCAAGGGCGATCTTCTGGCGCGGATCGACACCACCGGCTTCAGTGCCCTCCAGTCGCTTGGACAGAGGAATGTGGCCGCTTTCGGAGACCTGGAGAGGACCCGGGCGGAGGAGGTTTCTCTGGAGGTCCGCCTGGCTAATGCCAAACGGGACATGGAACGTGGGGAGGCCTTGCGAAAGGGGGGATTCATCACGGAGTCCGACCTTGACCACCTGAAGACGGCCTACATGGATCTCAAGGCCCAACTTGCGGAAATTAAAAAACTCGAGTTTGTGAACCGGACGGCCCTCGAAACAACCGAATCCCATCCCCTCAATTACACCATCCATTCCCCCCTGAACGGACAGGTGGCGGAGAGGATTGCCCAAGTCGGGCAGGTTGTTTCCCGGGGGCAGGCGGTCGTTTCCCTCGTTGATCCGAAGGACACCTGGGTAACGGCCAAGGTGAAGGAAACCCGCATGGGACGGGTCAAGGTCGGACAGCCGGTGGATATTTCCATCGATGCCTACCCGGGACAGGATTTTCATGGCCATGTCTTTCAGATTCTGCCGACCTCGGCCGCCGCAATTTCACTTCTCCCCCCCGAAAATGCCTCCGGAACCTTCGTGAAGGTGACTCAACGGGTTCCTGTCCGAATCACGATTGATGATGCGAAGGGTGTCGTTCTTCGTCCCGGCCTTTCCTGTGAGATTCGGATCCATGTGAAGGAAGGTTCCCCGTGGTAAGGGGGGATGACGGAAGTCTTTTCGGAGAGTCTCCCCACTATCGCTGGTGGGCCCTGGCAGTGGTGATGCTCTCCCTGTTTCTTCCCGTCCTCGATACGACCATCGTCAATGTTGCCCTCCCCTACATGATGGGAAGCCTCGATACGAACCAGGACGAAGTGCGATGGGTCATTACCGCCTATTCCATGGCCTTTGCGGTCTCTACCCTCGCCAGCGCCTGGACACGGACGGTCTTTGGCATCAAGAATCTTTACCTGGGATCGATCCTTCTCTTTGTCCTCTCCTCCTTTTTTGCCGGAATTTCCCCGAATCTGAACGTGATGATCCTCTTCCGGATCCTCCAGGCGGTAGGGGGCGGGATCATGATGCCGCTGGGATTCACCATCATCACCGAAGCCTTCCCGCCGGCCGAACGCCCCAAGGCCTTCGGATTTTTCGGGATTGTTGTCGTGCTGGCCCCCACGATCGGACCGATCCTGGGAGGATGGCTGGTCGACAATTTCAACTGGCGGGATGTCTTCTTCATCAATGTTCCCTTCGGAATTCTGAGCTTTTTTTTTACGGTTTTCGTGCTGAAAAAGGACCGGGAACATATCATTGTCCCCTTTGACTACGCCGGATTCATTTCTCTGGGAACCTCCCTCTCCTTTCTTCTTGTGGGTCTGACCGAGGGCGAACGTTGGGGATGGACGGCATTTTTTGTTTACGAATGCTGGGCGGTCACGGCCATCGCCTTCTGGATCTATATCATGACAGCCTTTTCCGTCCGACATCCCCTGATCGATCTCTCCATTTTCCGCGACCTCGATTTTTCTCTCATCATGGTTGCCAACTTCTTTCGGGCCGTCGGTCTCTTCGGAAGGATGTTCCTGCTTCCTCTCTTCGTCCAGACCTTCAATGCCTTTACGGCCACTGACGCCGGACTTGTCCTTCTGCCCTCCTCTCTCATGGCAGGCATCGCCATGCCGGTGCTTGGGAGCCTTTCGGCAAAGGGGTCGGACACCTTCAAGCGCATCCTTCTTGTCAGCGGATTCCTGATGCTGGCGTTTTCCCAGTTTCTCTTCGCTTTCCTGACGAACGTGCCGAAGATGAGCCAGATCATCATTGCCCAGCTGGTCTTTGGCCTTTCAATGGGCATGTTGAACGCTCTTCTCTCCTCCATTCCCCAGACTTTGGTCGAACCCCGGCACATTGGACTGGCCTCGAGCCTTCAAAGCAACATGCTCCAGATCGGAGGAGCCCTGGGGGTGGCTTTGCTCGGAAATTTTCTGGACCATCAGCAGGCGGATTACTATGCCCGCTATCAGTCTGACTTGACCCATCATTCCTATTTTTATCAGCGCGTGGTCGACTTCTTTACCCAGTCGGCCATGCACGGGAATGCTCCCGACATCCAGGCCCGGGTGGGGGCCATGATCACCGGAACGGCCCAGAGCCAGTCGGCCATTTCCGCGTATAACGAGACATTCATTGCGGCCGGCCTGATGGCTCTTCTGGGGATCCCCATGATCCTTCTGATGCGGAGGCTGTCCCATCGGGGACCTGCCGCAAAACAGACTGTTGTCCATGGAGGCATCGAGTGAAATATCGAAACATGGTCCTATGTATGGGGATTCTGGGATTTCTGGTAGGGGGAGGGGAACGTGTCCTGGCCGACGTCTCTGGTCAGCTCCCCCTCTCCATCTCCCAGGTTCCGCAAGGACAACCCATCTCCCTCAAAGATGCTGTCAGGGAAGCTCTTGAGAGGCGACCGGCCCTCAAGGCCTTTTCTGATCAGGTCAAGGCGTCCCGGGAAAGGGTCGGAGAGTCCAAGGCCGGCTATTTCCCCAACCTTTCCGCCTCATACTCGGATACGATTGGTAACAGCATCTTCGGATACTTCCTCATTCCGGGATACCAGTATGCCAACTACAACCTCCTGACTGTCGGGATCACCCAGACTGTCCTGGACTTTGGCCGGGTCCACTCCCAGGTTCGCCAGAGCCGCCATCAGCTGAAATCGGTGAAGGCTCAGGATCTCCGGAGCATTCAGGGGGTGATCCGGGATGTCGAAGTGGCCTATTTCAATCTCCTGAAGGCTCAGCACCGCGTCCTCTCGGCTCGCCAGAGCCTCGTCGATGCCGCATCCCATCTTGACGAGGCCCGGGCCCGGGTGGGCGCCGGAGTGGGACTTCGGCTCGACGTGACCCAGGCCAAGGTCAACTATGAGTCCGCCCGGCTTGACCTGATCCACGAGGTGACGGGCCTCAGGAAGGCCCAGGTGGATCTCGGGCGGGCCATCGGATTTCGACACAAGAAACCCTTCGAGGCAAGCGATCCGGCAGGTGAATCCATCTCGGCCCAAGTGAATCCGGAGGCGGACATTGCCAAGTATCTTCCCGCTCACCCTGAACTTCTCTCAGACGTCGAGACTGTCAGGAGCCGGAAGGCCGCCCTCGATTCGGCCAAGAACCAGAACTATCCCACGATTACCGGGTCGGCCCAGTATTACTTGGCCCAGATCTCAATATCCTTTTTCGGACTTCCCACGACCCCCTTTTCGACCTTCAACGTCGGCGGACTTCTGAATGTTCCGATTTTCGAGGGAGGACTGATCACCCATCAGATTCATGAGGCCCGCGCTGGCCTTCACCAGTCGATGCACCAGAAGGAAGATGATGAAGTGCGGCTCATGGCAGGAATCCGGGATGCTGCCGAGGATGTCCGAGAGGCGAGGGAGCGGCTTCGGGAGACCCGGACCGCCCTGGACAACGCCGAAGAAAACGATCGTCTGATCGAGGCGGCCTACCGGGTCGGGACTGCCCACTCGGTGGATGTGGTCGATGCCGAGACCGCCCTCCGGCGGGCCCGGGTCAATGTGGACTCGGCCCGATTCGATCTTTTGTCTTCGCTGGTCCAGTACAGGTATGCCCTGGGGACTCTCTCTTCCGCCGATACGCCATGATGGACGAGGTGGAGCTCTATACGGACGGTGCCTGTTCGGGGAATCCCGGTCCGGGGGGGTGGGGGGCCCTCCTTGTCTGCCGGGGAACCGAACGGGAGATTTCGGGAGGAGATCCGGCGACCACCAACAACCGGATGGAACTGATGGCCGTTATCGCGGGATTGTCTGCCCTGAAAAAGCCTTGCCGGGTGACGGTCCATACCGACAGCCAGTATGTCAAAAACGGAATGACGACCTGGATCAAGGGCTGGAAAAAAAACGGATTCCGCACCTCCTCCGGAACATCCGTCAAAAACGAGGATCTCTGGCGGGAGCTTGACCGGCTTTCGACGATTCATGATGTATCCTGGAAATGGATCCGCGGACACGACGGTCATGTGGAAAACGAGCGGGTGGATGCCCTCGCCAGGGGGGCGATTCCCGGGAGAAAGGGGTAGGCTTTCCCTCTCAGCGGCTTAAAGTGGGAGTCTTGAGTCGGGAAAAGGATGGGGGAAAGGCGAGTCAGAAATGGATTCGGATATAAAAAAAGGCCGGAGTCTTTGAACTCCGGCCTTTTTGTTTAGTTCGCCGCGTGGTGCTTCTTGTGATGCTTTTTCATATGGTGATGCTTCTTGTGGTGGGGATAGCAGCGGTGATGCCGCTTGT
The DNA here is from genome assembly GCA_021827365.1 of Nitrospirota bacterium. GTDB lineage: Bacteria > Nitrospirota > Leptospirillia > Leptospirillales > Leptospirillaceae > UBA4572. The sequence continues at coordinate 11,606 of JAKAWK010000019.1, read as the reverse complement.
AGTACTTGGTGTGGTGGTTGCAGCGGTGGTGTTTCCAGTGCCGCTTGTGGTGCATCTTTTTGTGGGCTTTGTGCTTTGCCGGAGCGGCTGGGGTCGCGGCTGGAGCTGTAGCGGCGGCCGGAGCTTGGGCATCGGCGGCAAAGGTGACCGGGGCGGCAATCAGGGACAAAGAAAAGATGACTGCAGCGAGAGAACCGACAAAGGATGCCAGTTTTTTCATTGAAACTCCTTGATAGTGGTGGACAGATTAACACACGGCTCTCACTAAACTATCAGAGCCCGAAAGGATTCGCAAGTGGGGCAGGGAGAAAATGGCCGTAATGCGGAGGGCCGACCCTTTCCGTGTCGCTGGAAAGTCGCCATTGATCATGGTTCGACAAAGTGTATGGATGTTCTTTTCTGGTCTCAGGAAAAAATCAACATCAAAGGGGCCCGGAGGCCCCATTTGAAGGCACGGAAAATCTCAGAAGTTGAATCCAGCGGTCAGAGGAACATACCAGAGGGCGTTCTGGCCATTTCCCCCACTGACACCTTGAGCGATGGCCTGAGGCATATAGGCGATCTTGGCCTCCACGAAAACCCAGTCGATATTGACGCCGAGACCAGCGTCTCCATAAGCCGTCCAGGAGTTGGCCGTTGATTTTCCGAAAAAACTCTGTCCGCTCATGTTGGCTTCGTATGCGGCGCCGGCATCGATGACAAAGTAAAGATAGTAATCCGGATTGCCCCATAGCTTGACTTCGAGGCCGCCGGTCAAGGGGGAGGATTGGAGAGAGCCTCCTCCCTGAGCGGTCGGAAGGGTGTAGAGATCGGTCTGCGCCTCGATCCGGAAGGCAATCATGTCGTTGAACCAGTAGGCCACTCCCACCCCTCCTCCGTACCCGTTGTTCAGGGCATTGTTCCAGGTCGGGGTCGAGGTATTCTTGAAGACCCCTCCCGTGTCGGGAGAAACCAGATTGTAGTTTCCGAAGATCATGAAATCCCATATTCCCGGCCCAGAAGTGACGGCGAAGGATCGGGAAGGGGCGAAAAAACTGGCCGCAACAATGGCCAGGACCAGAAGTCCCTTTAAGCATCGGCTTTGGGTTGTCCTTAATGTTTGGTGGTTCATGCCACTCTCCTTATGGAAGGGTTAAGGAACATAACGTTCCTCCTGCATAGGTCTCTTCGGAGGTTTTTTATAAAAGTTTAGGCTTGAAAAGTTCGGGCAAAGGGAATTTGGTCCTCTTGGCGTGAAGGCATGGTCGAAGGGTGCGGATGGGGGGAGAGGAGAGGAAAGTTCTGGAAAGCTTTCAAAAATCCGGTAAAAATCCCTGTCAATGTTTTAACTCCGTGGAGGAGTGACGCTCCACAATGCTCCGGGCGAGACGTACTGCCTCAATGAGGCTTCCAGGCTGGGCCAGCCCTTTCCCGACAATATTATAAGCCGTTCCATGATCGACAGAAGTGCGGAGGATGGGAAGTCCGATGGTGACATTGACGGCCTTTCCGAATCCCAGGAGCTTGAGGGGGATCAGTCCCTGGTCATGATATTGGGCCACCACGATGGCATAGTCGCCCCGGGAGGCCTTGTGAAAGACGGTGTCGGCCGGCATGGGCCCTTCTACGTCGAGTCCCTCTGAACGGGCTTCCATGACCGCAGGAAAGATGATCTTTTCCTCTTCGTTCCCGAAGAGGGAGGCCTCTCCCGCATGGGGATTAAGAGCGGCAACCGCAATCTTGCGCTCCTGAACTCCGAGAAGGGTCAGGGCCTCTCCGGCTAAGCGGATGGTTTCCAACTCCCTCTCGATGGAAAGCTGACCAGGAACCTCCCGAAGGGCGATATGGATCGTGACGAGAATCACCCGAAGGGGACCTCCCACGAGCATCATGCCGACCCGGGGAGTGTGCGTGAGGGCGGCGATCAGTTCGGTATGGCCCGGATAGTTGTATCCGGCCGATCGGAGGGCCACCTTTGTAAGCGGAGCTGTTGTCATCGCCGCGATCCGTTTTTCCATGGCGAGATCGACCGCCGTCTTGACACAGGCATAGGCCCAGCGTCCCGATGCGACGGATGGCTGGCCAGGTTGGACGGGTTCGAGCCCGGAAAGATCAGAGGGGGCAAGAACCGACAAGACTGACGGATCATTCGGGACTTCCGAAGGATCCTGGATCGGCTGGACCAGCAGTTCGGGGGTGTAACGCCGCGCCATGTCCGAGATCAGGTCGATATCTCCGATGACGAGCTTTCTGAATCCGGAAATGTCCTTGTGGGTCCATCCCTTTACGATGATTTCGGGGCCGATTCCGGCCGGATCTCCCATGGTGATGGCAAAAGGAGCGCCGGGGTTAAAGGAGTCAAAGGGATTTGACGCTGTCATGGGATTCCTCCTGATCGGGTTCGATATGAACGACCACCTCGACAACCGCCGGATAGTGTTTCCGGATTCGTTCCTCGATCCGGTGGGCAATTTCGTGGGCGGAGAGAACGGTCATGTTTTGGGGAACATGGATGTTCAGATCCATTGTAATACGATTTTTGGATCCGCGGGCACGAATGTTGTGACAATCCACCACACCAGGCGTCTGCCGGACTAGAGTGGCGATTTCGCCGGATGGGAGAGGCGAGTGGTCTGACAGAACCTGGGCTCCCTCCCGGAGAAGATGGAATCCCGCATAGCCGATCAGGACGGCGATCATGACACCGATCACCGGATCGGCAAATCCGAATCCCCGTGAGGAGAGAAAGAGTCCGAAAAGGACCGATCCGGAGGCCATGAGGTCCGACCTTATGTGGGTGGCGTCGGCGGCAACGATGTTGTCGCCCGTCTCCCGGGCGACCTTTTTTTCTCCCAGATAGAGCAAGGTCTGGAGTCCGATCGAAATCCCCATCACCAGGACGGAGGACCAGCCCACCTGGGGGGTCAGGTGCAGCTTGAACTGGTCGTAACTGTGGCTCAGGACTTCATAGCCGGTAAAAAACAGTAGGAGACCCACCCCTGCTTGCGTCAGGGGCTCGTATTTCGAGTGTCCATAGGGGTGGTCCGCATCGGGGGGCCGGCGGGCCGCAAAGGAACCCAGAAGGCAGAGAAGATCGGAGAGTGAATCGAGAAGGGAATGATATCCGTCGGCAAGCATGCCCACAGAGTTGATCCGGTGTCCCCAGACGACCTTGAGTCCTGCCAGGGTCATGTTGACCGCGAGGGCTGCCCCCAGAATCCGTGTCGGAGTTCCCAGCAAAAACCTTGTGGAAGTGCGGGAGGCGGTCATTTTCTGGAGCTTCTTCTTGCCATGTGCTCCCGGATCGCCTGGCCGGTGTAGGAATCTTTGTGGCGCATGATTTCTTCCGGAGTTCCGGTGGCGACTAGGCGCCCTCCTCTTTCCCCTCCTTCCGGGCCCAGGTCAATCAGATGATCGGCGTTGGCGATGATGTCAATGTTATGTTCGATGACGACGACGGTATTGCCGGAGGAAACAAGGGCGTCGAGAGTGTCGAGAAGCTTCTGGATGTCGGCGAAATGGAGACCTGTGGTGGGTTCGTCGAGAATGTAGAGGGTATTGCCGGTGGCTCTGCGTGAGAGTTCCTTGGAGAGTTTGACCCGCTGGGCCTCTCCTCCGGAAAGGGTCGTCGCTGATTGCCCAAGATGGATATAGCCGAGACCGACTTCTCGCAGGGTGTCAAGCTTTCCCGAGATGGAGGGAATGGCCCCGAAAAATTCTAAGGCATCATCGACCGTCATCTCGAGTATCTCGGCTATGGAGCGGCCCCGGTATCGGATTTCAAGTGTTTCGCGATTGTACCTGGCTCCATGACAAAGGTCACAGACGACGTAGACGTCGGGGAGAAAATGCATCTCGATCTTGATGACGCCGTCCCCCTGACACGCCTCGCAGCGACCTCCCTTCACGTTGAAGCTGAAACGGCCGGGATCGTATCCCCGGGCCCGTGATTCCGGGACCTGGGAATAAAGCTCCCGGACCGGTGTGAACAGTCCGGTATACGTGGCCGGATTGGACCTTGGCGTCCGGCCGATGGGAGATTGGTCGATATGGACCACCTTGTCGATCCTGTCCACCCCCCGTATCTCCCGACACTGGCCGGGGCGCTCCCGGCTTCCATAGAAGAGACGGGCCAGCCGGTTGTAGAGGACATCGAGGACAAGGGTGCTTTTGCCCGAGCCGGAGACTCCGGTCACGACCGTCAGAAGACCCAGGGGAAAGGCCACATCGATTCCCTTGAGGTTGTGCTCGGTGGCTCCGACCAGGGTGAGATAGCCTTTCGGGGTCCGTGGAGGGCTTCGGCGAACGATCGATTTGGCCCCGGAAAGATAGGCTCCCGTGATCGAACGGGGATTGGACATGATTTCGACAGGGGAGCCCTGGGCAAGGATTTCTCCTCCCAAACGCCCGGCCCCGGGGCCCATATCGATCACATGGTCGGCGGAAGAGATGGTTTCCTCGTCATGCTCGACCACCACCACGGAATTTCCGAGATCGCGCAGATGAAAGAGTGTGTCGAGGAGTTTCTTGTTGTCCCGGGGATGAAGTCCAATCGAAGGTTCATCGAGGATGTAAAGGACGCCTGTAAGCCCTGCGCCGATCTGGGTCGCGAGCCGGATACGCTGGGATTCGCCTCCTGAGAGCGTCTGGGCCGACCGTGAGAGGGTCAGGTAGTCAACGCCGACTTCTGAAAGGAAAGAGAGTCGTCCCCGGATTTCCCGGAGGATCTTTTTGGCGATCTGTTCTTCCTTTTCCGTGAGCGTCAGCTTTCCAAAAAAATTCAGGGCATCATGGACCGAGAGAGAGGAAACCTCGTGAATGTTCATTCCTCCCACAGTCACGGCCAGGCTCTCGCGCTTGAGACGGGCTCCATGGCATGAAGGACAAGGTTTTTCCGAAAGGACCGACTCGAGTTCTCCCCGGGCCCAGGCTCCGATCTGGGTGCTCTTGTGAAGGCTTCCCAGAATCGGGACCAGCCCCTCAAATCCCGTCCGGGAAGAGGCCTTGCCGGAGAGCTCCGAAAGGGGATGGGCTGAGGTTCCGTGAAGAATCTCCTGAAAAAAGGACGGGTTCATTTTTGAGAAGGGGGTGACGGGTTTTACCCCCCTTTCTTCCATGAAACGGAGAAGACGGGTGCGGACGGATGAGAGGTTCCGGCTTTCGAGGATCCTGATGCCACCTTCGGCAAGGGAAAGATCGGGGTGGGGGATGAGGAGGGCGGGATCGACCTCCATCAGAATGCCGATCCCCAGGCATTCAGGACAGGCGCCGTAGGGAGAATTGAAGCTGAAAAGCTTGGGAGCGAGCTCGGGGAGGCTGATATTGCAGACGGTGCAGGCTTCAGTTTCGGAAAGGATCTGGTCCTCCGAAATCCCGGGTTCTCCAGGCTTTTCGGGAAGATGGAGGATCACCCGTCCCTGTCCCTCCCGAAGTCCGGTGGCCAGGCTGTCCGCCAGCCTCTGGGCATTGTCCGCACGCACCGAGAGCCGGTCGATCACGATTTCAAGGCTATGAGCCTTCTTCCGGTCAATCTCCGGGATTTCGTCAAGGTCGTAAATGCGCCCGTCGAGACGAACCCGGGTGAATCCCTCCCTGGAAATACGGGCAAGCTCCTTGCGGTATTCTCCCTTGCGTCCGGAGACGGCCGGGGCCAGGATCATGAATCGTGTTCCTTCCGGCATGGACTGGATCTGGTCGACCATCTGGGAGATGGTCTGCGGGGTCACGGGTCGACCGCAGACCGGGCAGTGCGGATGACCGGCGCGGGCGAAAAGAAGGCGGAGATAGTCGTGGATCTCCGTCACTGTTCCGACCGTGGAGCGGGGGTTCCGGGAGGTCACCTTCTGGTCGATGGCGATGGCCGGAGAAAGTCCTTCTATGGAGTCGACGTCTGGTTTGTCCATCATTTCCAGAAACTGGCGAACATAGGCAGAGAGAGATTCGACATAACGCCGCTGTCCTTCTGCGTAGAGAGTGTCGAAGGCCAGGGAACTTTTTCCGGAACCTGAAAGTCCTGTGATCACAACCAGCCGATTCCGGGGAATCTCGAGGTCGAAGTTCTTGAGGTTGTGCTGGCGGACCCCCTTGAGGGCGATGACCTCCCGGTCAGCCTTCCTGGGTGAGCGTGACAGGGTCATCAGAAGGCTCCCGGGACTTCGGCGGCTGTCGTTCCTTTCGGGACTGAGACTTCAAGATCCCTGGCGGGAACATGGGAGAGTATCCGGAATTTTTTGAGGTGAATCGACAGATGGGTTCCGTTCTGTTCCATGAAAAGGAGATCAGTCAGGATCCCCTCCCCCTTCAAAAGGGTGAGCCGGGCCTGGGCAAGATGAGGATCGGGATGGCGCGGGATCAGGACGATGGAAATTCTCTCTCCCTTTTTTTCGGTCCCGGACCCTTCCGGTCGCACGAAAAACCATTTCGCAATGTCGGGGATGGATGCCAGGAGAATGGCGGGGGTTTCGGGGATACGATGCTTTTTGATGGTTTTAAGAAGAACCTGGCGGTTCTGGGGGACATAAAGGGCCATCCGATTTCCCTCCAGTTTCAGCCATTGGCCGGGGGGATCGGAATAATGAAGAATCATCAGTCCCGGAGCCCTATAGACGAGAGATCCTTCGGAGTGGTTCCCGGTCGTCCCCGGGGCTCCGAGTGTCTGGACAAAGTCGCCGGAAAATCCTTCCCCGCTTTTCACATTTTTAATCAGGAGGCCGAGCTCCCCCTGACCCGTCTCCGGGGATGATGCCCGGGCCACCATTGATCCGGGGTTGGAAGGGGAAAGAAGGAGCAAGGCAAGAACAAGGAGGAGCCCGCGAAGGGCCAGGCCTTTTAGGCGAATTGAAGTTTGGGACTCATTCATTTCGGTCAAATCCTTTCAGCAAGGGTCTGGGGCGGCTGGTTCCATCTGAGGGCCCGATCACACCCTCGGATTCCATGCGGTCGATCAGGCGGGCCGCACGGTTATACCCGATGCGCAGATGGCGCTGGATCAGCGATGTGGACGCTTTCTTCTGGCGGACAACAACGGACAGTGCCTCCTGATAGAGTCCCTCCTCCTCGGGATCGTTTTCTCCCGGGCCCAGAGGATCTCCCTCCTTGTTGTCCACGGTGCTCCCCGCAAGGATCCGCTCTTCTTCCGGAAGGGGAGGGGGAGGAGGCATCCTCCGCCAGAATTCGACGATCCTGTGAACTTCGTCTTCAGAGATATAGGCTCCGTGCAGTCTCCGTACGACATCGGAGCCCGGCGGCTTTATGAGCATGTCCCCTGCTCCCAGAAGGAACTCCGCCCCTCCGGTATCAAGGATGACACGCGAATCAATCTGGCTTGAGACCTGGAATGCAATCTTTGTGGGAATGTTTGTCTTGATGAGGCCGGTCACGACCTGGGCGGAAGGACGCTGTGTGGCCAGGACAAGATGGATTCCGGCGGCTCTGGCCATCTGGGCCAGGCGGATGATGGGAGGCTCGACCTCCTTCTTTTGCGAAAGCATCAGGTCGGCCAGTTCGTCGATCACAACGACGATGTATGGGAAGGCCCTCTCCGGTGGGACAATTTTCTTGTATTCTCCAATGTTTTTGACTCCTTCGTCTTTCATGAGATCGTACCTTCGGAGCATTTCCCCCACCAGGGCCCTAAGTCGGACCACCGCCAGGCCGGGTTCCGTGACGACGGGTCCGAGAAGATGGGGAATTCCCTCGTAGGGGGCCATCTCGAGGCGTTTGGGATCAATCATCAGGAGCCGGACGTTTTCAGGACCGTTCTTCATGAGCAGGCTCGAGATGATTCCGTTAAGACAGACGGACTTCCCCGTCCCAGTCGCACCGGCCACAAGCAGATGGGGCATGCGGGCGAGGTCGGAGGCGTAAGGCTCTCCGGCGACAGTTTTCCCGATCGCCAGGGCCAGTGGCGAGGGAATAGCCCGGTAGGAGAGGCTTTCGTAAATCTCGCGGAACGATACCATTGAGCGGCGGGGGTTCGGGACCTCGATTCCGATGGTCGACTTATCCGGAACGGGGACCTGGATCCGCACCTGGGGAACCTTGAGTGTCAGGGCGAGTTCGCTTGCCAGCCCTGTGACCCGGTTGACCTTGAGTCCGGGGGAGGGTGCGAATTCGAAAAGAGTGATGACGGGCCCTGTCTGGGCTCCGGCCATTCGTCCCGCAACCTGATAGATTCGGAAAAACTCCGCCAGGGTTTTCTGTGTTTCCCGGATGAACTCCCCGGTGTCTTCTGTCTCTGCCTGAGCCACGTCAAGAAGCGATGCCGGGGGGACCCTGGAGTTGGGGGGAATGTCAAGGAGCAGGGGAGTTTTTTTTGGAGGGGAGGCTGGGGCTGGCCGGGAAGGGGCCGCGATCTCCGGAAGAATCTCCGGTTCCGCTTTGGGAAGTGCCTTGGAAGTGTCTTCTGGAGCGCTTTCTATGGGAGCTTGCTGGGCCTGTTTGGGTCTTTGGAAAATGTTTTTCATAATTTCCAGGACCTTCCGGGACCGGTGGGCCGGCATGACTGTGAGGAGAAGCAGAAATCCTCCCAGGGAAAGCGTTCCGAAGAGGAGAATGAGTCCCGCCCTGTTCAGGAGCGGGAGGAGTTCCCGGACAAGAGCCGTTCCGATTAGTCCTCCCGGCGGGTAGGGAGCAGGAAGTGGACGGGTCCGGATCGTAGCGAACAGAGGGGAAAGGCCGGCCAGCAGAAAGGATGTTCCAGCGAGGGCGGGAAAGGACGACGATCCTCCCTTCAGACGCGAAACGGCATGCCATCCCAGCAAAAGGGGAAGGAGCAGGGAAGGGAGGCCCAGATAGGAATAAAGGAGGTCGGCCATCGTCGCGCCGGCCATTCCGAACAGATTGATTGCAGAATGACCTGTCGAGCCTGTAAAAAGGGAGGGGTCATCCGGATGAAGCGTGACCAGGGCCCCTCCCATAAAAACGGCCAGTGCCGCCTCGAAAAGGGGAAAGAGAAGTTTCGCCGGCAATCCGGAAGGACGGTGCTCCCGGAGCGGAGAGGCCGTATCGCTCACGTCAGGTCTCGAGTATGACAGGAAGGATCATCGGATCCCTGTCGAACTGTTTCTTGAAATACTTTCGGAGATGATTGTGAATACGGGTTTTAAGGGCAGAAAGCTCACTTCTGATTTCGGGCTCGGCCCCGTCGAGGGCGACAAGGACCTGGGCCCGGATCAGTCCGTCCATTTCCTGGGAGCGCTCGGAGAGGGAAACGCCCCGGGAGAATACCTCGGGTCCGATCATGACCTGCCCGTCCTGACGCGAAAGTCCCAGAATGACCATCACCATCCCGTCGGAGGCAAGCCGCTTCCGGTCGCGGATAACCCCTTCGCCGATATCGCCGACCCCCTTGCCGTCGATCAGGGTTCTTCCCGTTCGGACACGATCCAGGAGCCTTCCCGAAATTCCGTCGAATTCGAGAACGTCCCCGTTTTCAATCAGATGGACGCGTTCATCGGGAATTCCCATCTTCCGAGCTGTCCTGGCGTGGGCGGTAAGGTGCCGAAACTCTCCGTGTATCGGGACGAAATGCCGTGGTCGGAGCATGCGGATCATGAGCTTCTGGTCTTCGGCACTGGCGTGGCCGGAAACGTGAATGTCGGAAATGGCCCGGAAATGGACTGTGGCCCCCTTCCTGAGCAAAAGATTGATGATGCGGTCGATGGCCCGTTCATTGCCGGGAATGACGCGCGATGAGAGAAGGACGGTATCCCCCGGGCCGATGGAGACGTGCTTGTGGTCGTTCACTGCCATCCGGAAAAGGCCGCTCATGGCCTCGCCCTGGCTCCCGGTCGTAAGAATGGTGATTTTTTCCGGGGGAAAGGACGAAGCCGCCTCGACTTTGACCACCCGGTCGGCGGGAATGTGAAGATGTCCGAGTTCAGAGGCGACCCGGTAGTTGTTTTCCATGGATCGGCCTGTAAAGACAATGTTCCGGCCATGTCTTATAGAGACGTCCGCGACCTGCTGCAATCGGTGAATATTGGAAGAAAATGTGGAGACGATGACCCGGCCGGGGGCATTCTGTATGAACCGGTCAAGATTTTCCCCGACAAGCTTTTCGGAGAGGGAAAGTCCTTCCTTCTCTGAATTCGTGCTGTCGGAGAGAAGTGCCAGGATTCCCTCTTCCCCGAGAGCGCAAAACCTGTGGATGTCGATATGGAGATCATCGATGGGGGTCAGGTCGATCTTGAAGTCTCCGGTATGGAGGACACGGCCGGCCGGAGTCCGGATGGCAAAGGCGACCCCGTCGGCGATCGAATGGGTGATGCGGACTGGTTCCACGGTAAAGGGCCCCATGGTGTATTCCTGCCGCGGGGTCAGGGAAATGAGTTTTGGCATTTCGTCGGCCTTGCGGGTTTGCCGGAGTTTTGATTCCAGCAGGCCGAGTGTCAGCGGGGTCCCCAGGACCGGAACGTCGAATTCACGGAGAAAGTATGGGACGGCTCCGATATGGTCTTCATGGCCGTGGGTCAGGAAAAGGCCAAGAACCCTGTCACGATTTTCTGTCAGGTATGAAAAATCGGGGATGATCAGGTCGATCCCCAGAAGGTCATCCTCGGGAAAGAGGACACCGCAGTCGATGACAATGATGCGGCCTTCGGACTCATAGACGGTCATGTTCATGCCAACCTCCCCGATTCCGCCGAGGGGAATGATCCGGAGGGTGGGAGAAGGGGAGTGAAGCGGAGAGGGGAGATCGGTCAAAAGTTCCTCCTGTGAAAATAGGTCATTTGATTATCCTATCAAAAATTCCAGGGTTGTGCGCACGAAGGATTCGGGCCATGTCGAGCCAGCCATCCGGAGGGATCTCCTCGGGTCTCCGGCCGGGAAGGCCCGGATTTTCTTTGAAAAGGAGCTCCATCCCTTCGGAAAGCGGGGGAGAGAGGGATTTTCCTAAGGCATTTCGCAAGGTCTTTCTTCTGTAGGAAAAGGCGCTTCTGGCCAGATGAATGGCCCCCGGGACTGAAGGGTCAAGGCGCGATGGGCGAGGATGAAAGGAAAGGACCATGGAATGAACCTTCGGTGGAGGGAAAAATGACCCCGGTCTTATGTTGAAAAGAGGGCGGGCCTCCGAAAGAAGGGCGGTCGAGACGGAGAGGGATCCATAGCTTTTTTCTCCAGGGCCCGAGATGATGCGTTCTCCCACCTCCTTCTGAAACATCAGGACCGCCTGTCTGGGAGGGGACGGGGAGGAGATGATTTTCATAAGCAGCGGGACCGAGATATTGTAGGGAAGGTTCGAGACCAGCAGATAGGGGAAGTCCCAGAGGTCAAAGGGATCGTCCAGGGCATCGGAATGCCGGATTTCCATGGTGGCGGGAAAAAGGGAGAGCTGTTTTTGAAGTTCTGGCAAAAGTCTGGCATCTTTTTCTATCAGGACCAGGCGGCGGGACTTTTCTGCCAGGATTCTGGTAAGGATCATGCGTCCGGGTCCGATCTCGAGAACGGGAAGTTCTTCAAGAAGATTCGGGTCGAGGGCTCCGACAATCCTCCGGGCTATCGCAGGATCCGTAAGAAAATGCTGGCCGAGATGTTTTGACGGAGGAGGAAGACCCTCCCGATTTCCATTATGAACGACCATAGAGTAAAATGAATCCTCGCATATTGTTGATGAAACCGATTCA
>JAKAWK010000018.1 GCA_021827365.1 Nitrospirota bacterium | reverse complement strand
CATCCGCAGTGGAACCAAGGTAACTGCGGAAGTCCTTGAGGGAGCGACCCGGCTCAAGGTGATCGGGCGGGCAGGGGCGGGGCTCGACAATGTGGATCTTGCAGCTGCCACCAACCGGGGGATCGTTGTCATGAACACCCCGGGGGGAAACACCATCACAACGGCAGAACATACCATCTCCATGATGATGTCGATGGCCCGGAAGATTCCTCAGGCCAATGCCTCCAACCGGTCCGGCAAGTGGGAAAAGTCCAAGTTCATGGGAATGGAACTCTCCCACAAGACATTAGGGATTCTCGGCATGGGTAAGATCGGCTCCCACGTGGCCCACGTGGCCCAGGGTCTCCTGATGAACGTGATCGCCTACGATCCGTTCCTCACCCCAGAAACCGCCGAAAAGCACGGGGTCTTGCCCGTGACGCTCGAAGAACTCTTTACAAAGTCCGATGTCATCACCGTTCATACCCCCCTGACTCCCGAGACCACCAACCTTATATCAAAGGCCACCATCGCAAGGATGAAAAAGGGCGTCTATCTCGTCAACTGTGCCCGGGGTGGAGTGATCAACGAAAACGATCTGGCCGAAGCCCTGGCCAATGGCCATGTGGCGGGAGCCGCCTTCGATGTCTTCGTTCAGGAGCCGCCGCCTCCGGATCACCCTCTACTGAAGCTCGACAACTTCATCTCGACTCCCCATATCGGGGCGGCGACGAAGGAGGCCCAGGAGAACGTGGCCCTGGCCGTGGCTGACCAGATGGTTGACTATCTTGCCAAGGGCGTGATCCGTTATGCGGCCAACCTTCCCTCCATCCCCCCGGAAGATGCGGGACGGGTTGCCCCTTATCAGCAACTGGCCGAGGTCATGGGCGGAATCCTTTCACAGATTACTCACGAGCCGATTTCAAAAATTGCGGTCGAATTCAGCGGAGAGGCGGCAACTCTTCCGACCTCCATCGTGACGATTTCGGCGATTAAAGGGGTCCTCTCCCCCATCCTGGCAGCACGGGTAAACGAGGTCAATGCTCCCATCCTGGCTAAAGAACGGGGTCTTGAGGTCGTCGAATCCCGATCCTCCCAGCAGGGTGATTACGTAGGACTCCTGACTCTCAGGGCCACGACGGCCCACGGGACTCACCAGATCGCGGGATCCATTTTTCAGAAAAAGGATTTCCGGATCGTTTCCCTCGACAACCTTCCGGTGGAGGTCGTTCCGGATCCGATCATGCTTTTCCTCACCAACCAGGACCAGCCTGGAGTGGTCGGTCTTGTCGGAAGCCTCCTGGGATCCCATGGCATCAATATTGCCCGAATGCAATTCGGTCGTGATTTTCCCGGTGGAAAGGCCATTTCATTGATCGGTCTCGACACAGAACCGTCTCAGGCTGTTCTTGATGAGATTCGAAAAAATTCGAAAATCATTGCACTCAAGTTGTTACGTCTTCCCTCCCTTTCGAGATAGCAGGTTTCCGACATCCATGGACAAGCGAAAAAAAGGGGCCGGCAACACCCACCGGCCCCCTTCAAAAACAACGCCGACCGGGGTTTCGCCTGTCTTTTCGCGGACGGCTCTCTTCCGGAGGGAAACAACCCACCGCCTTCTTGCCCATTTTTTCCTCTGGGGATATCGGGAGATCATCCTGCCCTCCTTTGAATACCTCGATGCCATCTCTCCCGGCCTTGATCCCTCCCTTTTGACAAAACTCTACCTCATGCAGGACCGGGGGTCCGGGCAGGTTCTTGTCCTTCGTCCGGATGCAACCGCCCAGATCGCCCGCCTCACTACCCAGTCCTTCAGGGACAGGCAGCTCCCCCTGCGTTTCTGCTACAGCACCTCCGTCTTCCGGGATGAAAACCACCCTGTCTCGCTCCAGAGGGAATTGCACCAGACCGGGCTGGAGCTCATCGGGGATCCGTCCGTCGTCTCCGACGGGGAGATCCTCGACCTCTGTCTGTCGGGAGCTGAGATTTTTCCCCTTAAGGAACCTCTTCTTTTTCTCTCCCATGCCGGCCTTCAGGAAGCTCTTCTGAAGCAGCTGGGCGGGGATCCGGACAGGATGAAAGATCTTCGTCTGGCCTTCCATTCCCGGAATCCCGACCGTTTTCTCTCCCTTCTTCCCTCTTCTAGCCAGAGCTCCCTTGCGAGGACAGCGGCCCTCCTTTCCGGGAAGATTTACGGGATCGGGGAGGGCCAGGCCTTTCTCGAGAATATTCATGCGGAGGATGGCAAGGAGGTCTTACGCGAGAAGAATAACTTCCTTGACCTTCTGGCCGCCCTTTCACGCTCACCATATGCCTCTTCGGTTCGGGTGGATTTTGCCCTTTCTCCCCCCGGTCCCTATTATACGGGCATGTTCTTCCAGCTCTTTGCCGAGGACTCTCCGACTCATCTGGCCTCCGGAGGACGTTACGACCATTTGGGCCAGGCCTTTGGCCATGATCTTCCCGCGGTCGGTTTTGCTTTCCATATCACCCATATCGAGGAGGCTCTCCAGAAACAGGAGGGAACGAAGGAGACCGCTGCGCTTGTCCTGGCCTGCCATCCCCCCGGCCAAACCGGCCAGGTCCAGGACTTTGCCCGGCTCCTCCGCCGTTCGGGACGGCCCGTCATGACCGCTCCGGATCCTTCCTCAGACAGCGGGCTTCCTCTCTCCGCCACAGGGATTCTTGCCGATCACGCCGAAGTTGCGGCCGTCGTCCTCTACGATTCCGGAAAAGGGCTCTGGACCCTGACCGGCCGAAAGAAAATATTCCGGACAGCCCTCTCGATCGAGGAAATCTCCGGGTTCATTCTCTCCGGCGAACTCCTATGAGTTCCCCCATGAAATCTCGGCCTCAACGCGAATCCCGGAAGAATCTTCCCCAGACTATTGAGGCCGAGAAATCCCTTCTTGGATCCATCCTCCTCAATAACGAGGTCATGACCGCTGTCGGAGACATGCTCCAGGACGACGACTTCCTTCTTGAATCCAACCGCCGGATATTCATGGCGATGAAAGAAATGGCCGACCGTCACATTCCGATTGACAGTCTGACCCTTTCCGACTATCTGGCAAAAAAGGATTGGGCTGGCATTACCGGCGCACCGGAAAACATCTACGAGCTAGCCGAGATTGTTCCGACTGCGGCCAATGCCATTCATTACGCCCGGCTGATTGTCGAAAAAGGAATCTTCCGAAAACTGATTCTTGTCTCCGAAGAGATTGCTCAGAAAGGCTACGATTCGACCCTCGACCCGGATGAAGTCCTGGACTACGCGGAACGAAAGATCATGGATGTGGGAGCCCGTCGTTCCCGCTCCGAATTCGCCCAGATCGGAGATCTTTCTTACCTCGATGCCCAGTTCAAGCGTCTCGAGGATCTCAAGAACAGGGAGATCAAGGATATTGTCACGGGGCTTCCCACCGGATTTGTCGATCTCGATCACCTCACGACAGGATTCAATCCCTCCGAACTCATTATTGTGGCCGGACGACCCGCCATGGGAAAGACAGCCTTCGTCCTGTCCATCGCCCAACATGTGGCATTCGACCTCAGAAAGCCCGTCGGGATTTTCAGTCTCGAGATGCCCAAGGAACAGCTTTTTCTCCGTCTCATCAGCTCCCAGGCCCGCGTCAACTCGAAAAATCTCCGGACCGGCCATCTGAATTCCGAGGAATGGGACAATGTCATGCAGGCCTTCGGAGACGCCAGCGAGGTTCCCATCTATATCGACGATTCGGGAGACCTCACGATTTTCGAACTCCGCACCCGTGCCAGAAGACTCAAGAAACAGAGAAAAGACCTTGCCATGATTGCAGTCGACTATCTCCAGCTCGTCAGGGGCTCCCAACGCACGGACAACCGGGAACAGGAAATTTCCGAAATTTCGCGCTCGCTCAAGGCGCTTGCGAAGGAACTCCAGATCCCGGTCATTGCGCTGGCCCAGCTTTCCAGGGCTGTGGAAAATCGTCCGGGACTCAAAAAACCGACCCTGTCGGACCTTCGCGAATCGGGGGCCATAGAACAGGATGCCGATATCGTTCTCTTCATTTACCGGGATGAGGTCTATCATCCCGACAATCTTGATTCGAAGGGAAAGGCCGAGATCATTATCGGAAAACAGCGCAATGGACCCATCGGCTCGGTGATGCTGGCCTATCAGGGCTTCTGCACCCGTTTTGAAAACCTAGCGATCGGTTACGACGACATCGCTCCGGAGGGTTACGGATGAGGGTAATACTTGTTCGTCATGGAGAGGCGGCGGACGACCCTTTTCCGGAGGTTCTCCGGCCCCTGACCCCCGCGGGGCGGAAGAGCGTCCGGAGGCTTTCCCGGGAAATCGCCTTTCTCGATCTTGTGGTTGACCGCATCATCTCAAGTCCCCTGACACGTGCCGTCCAGACAGCGGAACTGCTTCTTTGCGGCCTCAGGAAAAAGCACCCTGTCCGCCAGGTGGAGTGCCGGATCGAGCTCGCCTCGGACTTCTTCCCCGCCTCCTTCGGAAAGGAAAGCTTCCGCGCCTTCCTCGCCGAATCTTATCCCGAGACGATTCTTCTTGTCGGACACGAACCGGAGCTTTTGACACTGGCCCATTTTCTCTCACCGGACCATTTCCCTGATTTCCCGTCCTCCGGAATCAAAAAATCCACGGGCTTCCTTTTCGAGTGGGACCCCGAAAACGGGGGGATTTTTCACGGTCGGATCTCTCCCCGGTAACCGCGGTTTTACGGTTTTTTTCCCTCTCAACAAATTCCCTTTTCCTAGCTTGCAATTTGACGGGATTGGGTGTATACATTGAGCGATCAAGACAATGGGTGCGGGAGCCGTGTGCCATTATTATCTCCCTACATGCTTTCAGCGTATAAGGCTCTCCGGCGCTGCCCGTTAGTTGGATTTACGGTTTCATCTGTTCCGCGCGGTTTCCGGACCCCGGGCAGACCTTCCGAAGGAGGACACTTTGTTGCACAAAGGACAGCAGGGCGGAAAGATGACAGGAACAAGGTCTTCGAAAAAAGCAATGATGGCTCTGGGAGTGACGGCGGGTCTGCTTGTGGGCATGTCAGGTCATGCCGGTGCAGCGAGCGTCTCCACAATCGCTGGTGCCTTCCATGAGCGCGGTGCCGTCGACGGTACCGGTAGCCAGGTTCGTTTCGAGTATGCCCAGGGCATGGTCGGGGCGCCCGACGGAACCCTCTATGTGGCCGATACCGGAAATGACCTTATCCGCAAGGTCACGGTAAGCGGTGGTGCCGCGACCGTCGTTACCATTGCCGGTGCCAACCACCATGCGCGCTGGCGTGACGGGGTCGGGACAGCTGCCCGTTTCAACAACCCCGAAGGTCTCGCCATCTCAGCTGACGGAAAGACCCTTTACATCGCCGATTCACGGAACAACCGGATCCGGAAGATGGATCTCGCGAGCAATGCCGTAAGTACCGTTGCCGGGCGGGCCTTTCCGGGGTCAAATGACGGGGTCGGTACTTCAGCGGGCTTATATGCCCCCAAGGCTGTCGCCCTCTCCCCCGACGGGAAGACCCTTTATGTTTCGGATTCCGGCAACAACATGATCCGCAAAATCGATCTCGCCACCGGAACCGTCACTACGGTTGCAGGAAAGGGAGCCCTGGCTTCCGGATCCGATGACGGAATCGGAGCCGCCGCAAGCTTCCGCGAGCCCCGTGGTCTGGCCATCACCCCCGATGGGTCGATCCTCTATGTGGCCGATACCAAGAACAACCTGATCCGAAAGATCATTCTCGCCACCAACGCCGTTTCAACGCTGGCCGGTCATCCCGGCTTCCCAGGAACGGATGACGGGGCGGGAAGCTCTGCCTACTTCAATCAGCCTGTAACGCTGGCCTTAAACGGAAACACCCTCTATGTCGGTGATTCCTCCAATGCCTCCATCCGGGCCATCGATCTTTCCAGCAACGCGGTGACAACCGTTGCGGGCGGGGTCAAAGCTACCGGTGGAATTCCTGTCTCAGGAAAAGAGGACGGGGATGTCTCGGACGCCCGGTTCCAGTACACCGGAGCCATCGTCTATCAAAACGGTGTCCTCTATATTTCCGACGTTCCGGCCGAAACGATCCGGATGCTAAAACTTTAATCAATCCTGGATTAAAAAAGGGAAGCCCTCGGGCTTCCCTTTTTTTTTGCCTTTTTCTTTCCCATTCACATCTCCGGACAGACCCCGCACCGGCAAGAACAGGGAGCTCCCGCAGTCTGATGATTGGAAACCGCCTCCTCAGTCAGACGAGCCAGAGCCCGGATAAAGGAAGGCTGGATGTTTAGCGCCGGCGCCCGCTCAAAATGGAGAATCCGGGACGATTTCGCCAGGTCGCGGTAGGTAATGTCCATCTCGTAGAGAGTCTCCTGATGGTCCGAGACGAAGCTCACGGGAACCAGGACCAGATTGACGCACCGGCTTCGAGCAGCCAAATCCACAATTGTTTTCTTTGTTTCCGGTCCCAGCCACTTGAGCGGTCCCACGCGGCTCTGGTAGGCCAGATGGATTCGCAGGGCCCGGCCCGAAACCAATTTTTCCAGATATCTGCTGACCGCCCTCACCGTTGTTTCCGTGTCCAGCTGGTAGGGATCCCCCTTTCTGATCCGGGACTCGGGAATCCCGTGGGCCGAAAAAAGAATATCCACAGGGTGGCCATTGTCCGGGAGAGCCTCGATGGCTTTCATCACAGTCTCGCCCAAGGCTTCGATATAGGGTGGATAGTCCGGGAAGGCTGTGACGACATGCATACGGTCCCCCGAAAGGGCCAAGGTGCCGGCAAGAAGGGCCTTGAACTCCCTGAATGAGGAGCGCGTGGTGGTCGTCGATCTCTGAGGATAGAGCGGAAGGAGGACAAGCCGGTCTGGACGGAAGGAGAGCAGAGGAGAGATGATTTGGGAAAGTCGCGGAGGGGCATAGCGCATGGCGAGAAAGACCCGGAAGGTTCGTTCTGATTGACCTTCGTTCAGACCTTCTTCCAGTAGACGGGCCTGATCTTCGGTAATGGAACGAAGGGGGGAACCTCCCCCGATCGCTGCATAATAGCCGCGGCTCTTGGGAGCCCGTCGCCTTGCGATCAGGCGGGGAAGAAATTTTCCCAGGAGAGGAGGGAGATCCATGATGTCAGGATCGGAGAAAAGGTTGACCAAAAAGGGCTCCACATCGTCCTGGGTTTCGGGGCCACCGAGATTGAAAAGGAGCACAGCAACGCGACTACTGTCCTGCATCGATCCTCCAGAAGTCTTTTATCCTTGAATACGGGAGGGCCGGTCAGACCAGGCCCTTCATCGATCCTTGCATGGCATTTTCCGCCCCGTCAAGCCCTGGCGAATTCCGGAACTGTCTTCCCCCTTACGAAACCCGGTTCATGGAAGAGAGAAGGCCCAGCCCCACCAGAAAAACCACAATATTGGCAAACCAGGCGGCCAGAAGAGGCGGAATGACCCCTCCCCGTCCGAGGGCGAGTCCCATGGAATAAAGGGTCCAATAAGCGAGGGAGAGAAGAAGTGCCACTCCAAACCCCCGGGCGATTCCGACCTGGCGGCCCTCTCTTATTCCGAAGGGAATCGCGAAAAGGACCATCAGGAAGGATGCGGCCGGAAAGGCAATGATTCCGTCGCGCAGAACGGTGAAGTTGATGTGGGGGAGACCGTTTGCGCGCATGAGATTGATGTAGCGCCCGAGTTCAAAGTAGGTCAAGTGAGAGAGGTGGGTCTTGCGGATGAAGAAATCCTCGGGACGCCGGTCCAGGGGAAAGGAACGTGCGGGAAAGGGGGTGGCGGTCAGTGTTCCGTCCGGGTGAAAGACCGTACGGACACCCTGGTGAAAAATCCACTGTCCACTTTCATATCTGAGACTTTTGGCAGTGATCGACCAGTGAAGTTCGTCCTGTCCGTTCCGGTGATAAATGGTGACGCCTTTCATGGTCCGTCCACCGTCGCTGATTCGCGCGATGCGGAAGATTTCACGGGAGCCGTGCCGGAACCAGACGTTCTTTCGGATTGTGCTCGACCAGTTTTTTCCCTGGTTGATTCGCTCCTCCATGATGATGTCGGTCATCTGGTAAGCGTGGGGTACCACCCAGAGGTTGAGAAGGAGTTCGATCCCCGAGAGGAGGAGTCCGATCAGGATGATGGGGAAGGTGGCCTTCCTCAAGCTGATGCCGGCGGCCTTGATCGCCGTGATCTCGTGGTTCTTGGAGGCAATTCCCAGGGCTAGGATGGTTGCCAGGAGGGCCGACATCGGGATCACCCGGAATCCCACCTCGACCGAGCGCCAGGCAAAGAACTCTCCCATCAGGGACCAGGGAGCATGGTGGGAAAGAAAATTCTTGATCTTCTCGACAGAATCTATGACGAGATAGATGGCCTCGAGCGAGACAAGCGAGAGAAAGTAGATCTTGAGGTACTCTCCCAGAAGGTGGCGCGTGAGGATCCTCATGGACGACGGCCTTTTCCGAAGAAATGGGAAAGAGAGATCCGGGGCAGATGAGACCGGATGTCCACTTCGCGAAAGACCAGTGTCAAAAGGAAGATCATGAGAAGGCCCAGGACGATGTCCGGAGCCACGGCGGCAGAGGCGGGGGAAAGGAGACGTTTTGCAACCATGAGGTCGTCGAGAGTGTTCATCATGTAAAAAAGAATGATGGTGACCGTCGCGAAGACGAATCCGGCGAGCCTCCCCGACCTCATTGTGTAAATACCATAGGGAATCCCCAAAAAGGCAAAGAAAAAACAGGAAAAGGGGTAGGCATAGTTCTTGTACCGGTCCTCGAGAGCCCGGAAAAGGGAGGGATCGGGGTGGGAGGAGGCCCGGATCTCGGCCCGGATTTCGCTTATGCTCTTGACCCGGATATGGTCGTCTGTGTGTTTGCCAAGAATGGTCAGGTCGTAGGATTCGAAACGGATATACTGCAGGGCCGTTCCATGCTGAAGAAAAGTCCCGTTGGAGAGCTTGAGGCGAAGACCGGGAGGATTCTGCTCGTTTAACAAATCTCCGGCCCGGGAAAAGATGACCGTGCTTTCACCGGGCCTCTTTCCCTTCTGGTAGATGAAAACCCCGTCGAGGTGGGACAATGTGGGCATCCGCTCGACGTAGATGATGAAACGGCCCATGAAATTGTTGAAAGACTGGGGCTTGATGGCCAGTGAGAGTTTTTTCTGGAAGACCCGAACGAGAAGGTCCTGGAGGGAGAGCCCCTGGGTTTCCATAGCCTTGAGGGAGAGGTAGAAGTTTGTCCCGAAGCCAATGGCGGCAAAGAGAAAGAGCGGCAGGAGAAGGCGGGAGAGGGAGATTCCGGAGGCCTTGAGAGCGATAATCTCCCCGTCGGAGGCCAGACGGTGAAAGGTGGCGGTTGACGCTGTCAGGACCGAGACGGGGATGATCATGCTGAGAAACTGAGGGAAAATCATTGCCAGAAGACGGAAAACCGTCTCGACGGAGAGCCCCTTGTTGACCAGAAGGTTCATGATCATGAGAGCCTGCTGGGTCAGCAGGAGGATGACGAGAACGAACAGGCTCAGGAAGAACGGGGTCAGAAGCTCCAGAAAAAGATATCTGTGGATAATTTTCATTGTCGACCCCGGGTCAGAGAAGTGAACTCAAGCCGAAAATCTTACCACAAAAATGGAGTTCTTCAGCAGGGAATTCTCCTTTGCGGGTGAACACCGCCGGAGTTTGTTGTAGAATGACCCTTGTGAAGATGTTGATGATTATTTTTCGAGGAGGCTTCTTTGGCCCATCTCTTTGACCACCGTCATGTGGCGAGACTTCATGATCCGGAACGGCTCTCCTTCCAGGATCCTTCCCGCCTCCTTCCTTTGATCCGGGCCTACGAGCATGGCGATGCGGCCGAGATAGGATCAGGATCGGGGTATTTTTTCTTCCCACTCTGCGAATTTCTTGCGAAACGGGGAACCTGCCTTGCCATCGAACTCCAGCCGGAGATGCTCGAGCACTTCGAGGCCGAGCGAAAAAAACGGGATCGGGATCTTCCAATCCGCACGATGGTCGGGACAGCTGACCGGATCGCCCTTTCCGTCGGATCTATGGCGCTCGTCTGGATGGCTAATGTCTATCACGAACTTTCCCATCCCAAGGAGATCTTGGGGGAGATTTTCCGGATTCTGGAACCGGCTGGACAGCTTTTCGTCATCGACTGGAAAAAGGAAGAGACCCCCGTTGGGCCCCCTGTCGACGAGCGGGCCTCCGAGGTCTCCCTCTATGACCTTCTGATCGATGCCGGATTTACAAGGATCCGCTCCCACGACCTCTATCCCTACCATTATGTGGTGGAGGCCCTGAAGGATTGAGCCCTACGTCCGGCGCCCCAGACCTTCCCAGGAGCGGACGGATCCTTCTGATGGGGATCCCGTGGTTGGCCCGGGCGATCGACAAGGGTCGCATGCGGCTTTGCGGAACCCTGGGAGACTATGTCTTTCCCTGCCCGATGGACGAGGAAATCCTCCGGGTTCTTGATCTTACGCCGGCCCAGTTTCTCGAGATCCTGAAGGGCGCCTCGGGAGATGAGGAGATTCTTCAGGATCTTTCCCTCAGAATTTCTTCTCTGGGACCCGGAGACTGGATGAGGCTCGATGTCTTCCTTGTCCGCCACAGCCGTCTGTTGGACGACCAGGACAGGGAAGAAGGACGGTTATGATGATGTCTTTTCCCCACCCTTTCAAAGAAAGACCGATTGATGGCCGATGACTCCCCGACTCTATCCGATACCTACTATATAAAAACCTTCGGTTGCCAGATGAATGTCCACGACTCGGAACGGATGGCCGGTCTCATGGCCGAAGCAGGTTTTCGGCCCGTCGACGATCCCGGCCGGGCCTCGGTGATCCTGGTCAATACCTGCACGGTCCGGGACAAGGCCGACCAGAAAGCCCTCTCAGACCTCGGTCGCCTGAGGCAGCACAAAAAAGGGAATGAATCCGTGGTCTTGGCTGTCACCGGATGCATGGCCGAACGGGAACAGGAAAACCTCCATCGTCTCATGCCGGAAATCGACCTGATTGCCGGACCCTCCCAGGTCAGGAACCTGATTCCCATGCTGGGAGATCTTCGCCCTCCCGGAGAGGGGAGGAGGGTTCTTTTGGGCCGGAACTATGAACTTCCTGAAATGACGACTCCTCCCGCCATCAGGCCTCCAGGGATCACGGCTCTAGTGACTGTGCAGGAGGGTTGCGACAAGGCGTGCGCCTATTGTGTCGTTCCCCGGACAAGAGGAGCAGAACGGAGCCGTCCAGTCGCAGCGATCGTGGATGAGATCCGGGAGCTTGTAGCCCTCGGATACCGCGAGGTCACCCTTCTCGGACAGAATGTCAACGGCTACGGGAAAAATTCCGGCACGAAAGAATCCTTCGGAGACCTTCTCCGGGCTGTGAACGACATCGACGGACTTCTCCGGATCCGCTTCACCACCTCCCATCCCTCGGACATGGACGCGGGGATGCTCTCAGCCATGAAAGAGTGCGAAAAAGTCATGCCGCACCTTCATCTGCCCCTCCAGTCTGGCTCCGATTCCCTTCTCTCCAGGATGGACCGGGGATATTCGCTGGCCCTCTACCGGGACTGGGTCTCGCGCCTGCGGGAGGCGGTTCCCAACGTCTCCCTGACAACAGACCTGATCGTCGGGTTCTGTGGAGAAACGGAGGAAGACTTTGCCAAAACCCTTTCCGCCGTGGAAGAATTTCGATTTGACGGAGCTTTCTGTTTCATTTACTCCCCACGGCCCGGAACTCCCGCACACGGCTGGACAGACATGCCCTCCCGGGATCTCTCGGTTGCCCGGTTCCGGCGTCTTGAGGAACACCTCGACGCCCTGATCCTCGAAAAGAACAGAAACCAGATAGGGAAGATCCAGGAGGTCCTTGTTGAGCGCGTCGATCCCTCCCTGGAACGGGTCTCTGGCCGGTCTCCCCAGTTCCGGCACGTTCGGGCGACCCTGGAGGGCGATCGGCCACTTCCGGAACCGGGGGAGGTCGTCTCCGTCAAGATCCGTTCCTGCACGAAGGCGGGTCTCGAGGGAGTGATTATCTGACGGCACTCCGCCTGTAATGTCGGGGGTAAAAAGGATCAGGAAAAACCGGCTCCCGGGTCGGGGGAACCATCGAGCTTGAGAATCCTTGAAGAAGGGGGAACCTCGCGCAGCTTTTTCCAGGCAGAAAGCATGACGAGCCTGTCTCCTGCCACCAGAGGAAGCCGGGGGCCGAGTTCGACCGAGAGGTTCCCTCGAAGGGCTGTCAAGGGAATGGTTCCCTCCGAAGTGGCCGTTTTCCGGATGTCGTTTAAGGAAAGCCCCAGATAGGGGGAGTCCGAGGTCACCACGATTGTATGAGGAAAGACGGCCCGGCGGGAGAGGTCTTCCTGGAGACGGGCCAGGAGACCGGAGGTCTCACGGTCCTCGAGATATTCCATCCAGTCTCTCAGATGGGTCTCGAGGATTTCGGTTTCCCGGATCCTTTCGATCAAGGCATTCATCTTCGGGTGATGGGTCCCGGTGTTGGGCCAGTAGTCCTGGAGTCCCGTCCCGGCGGCAAACTCTCCCAGTCTGGATAGAAGGTCAGCCTTGCTCCGGGCCACCCTCCTGAGCCTGAACCACACCCTGAACCATTCTATCCGGGGAAAGACAACCTCCCGGACCTGGGCCAAAGTCTCCTCGAACATACTCCAGGCGGTCCTTAAGGGAGGAGGGACGGGATTTCTGCCGGTTCCGGAGGAAAGGACCTTCACATGGCCTCCTGGCTGTTTCCGTGCCGGGGATGTCGGGAAGCTACCGGACCGGACGTTCGAACAGGCCGTACTGGATTCGCTCTTCCTGGGTGAAGGCGATGGGATAATTGCCGTCGAAGCAGGCCTTGCAATAGGATCCCGCCGTGCGCGGATCACCTTCCCGGAAGGTCTGGCTCAATATGACCTCCTCCTCCATGGCCTCAAGGGAGAGGTAGGCCAGGGAGTCTGCCTTGAGGTAGCGGCGTATTTCGTCGAGGGAATGCGTGGAGGCGATCAGTTCGCCCCGGTTCGGGGTATCGATCCCGTAAAAACAGGGGAAGTGGATCGGCGCCGAGGTCACCCTCATATGAATCTCCCGGGCCCCCGCCTCCCTCAGCATCGAGACGATTTTCCGGCTTGTTGTTCCGCGCACGATGGAGTCGTCGATAACCACGACCCTTTTCCCTGCCAGAAGCTCAGGAACGGCGTTGAGCTTGATCTTGACTCCGAAATGCCGGATCGACTGACGGGGCTCGATGAAGGTCCGTCCCACGTAGTGGTTCCGGATCAGACCCATGTCGATCGGGATCCCCGACTGCTCGGAGTACCCCAAGGCCGGGGCCAGCCCCGAATCGGGAACGGGAACAACGAGGTCTGCCTCGACGGGGGCATCCAGGGCCAGCCGCCTTCCCAGACGTTTTCTTGCCTGGTAGACGGGAATGCCGAAGACCCGGCTGTCGGGACGGGCAAAGTAAATCAGCTCGAAGATGCAGGAGGCGCTCCGGATCTTGGGAAAAAGACGGAAATGCTCGATTCCCGAATCGGTAATGACCACCATTTCTCCCGGTTCCACATCCCGGAGGTATTTGGCCCCGATCAGGTCGAAGGCGCAGGTTTCCGAGGCCAGGACATAGGAGTCCCCCAGCTTTCCGATGGAAAGGGGACGAAAGCCGTGAGGATCGCGAATGCCGATCAGGGCATGGGGAAGAAGGGCAAGCAGGGAATAGGAACCCTTGACAGAGGCAAGGGCAGCCTCCATCCGGGAGACGAAATCCTCTCCCCGACTCCTGGCGATCATGTGGACCAGGACCTCGGTATCGACATCGGTCGTGAAAAGGGCTCCTTCGTCCTCCAGGACTTTCCGGAGCTCCAGGGCGTTCGTCAGGTTACCGTTATGGACAAGGGCCATCGAGGCATCGCTGAAGTACGCGGAAAGCGGCTGAAGATTCCTCTGTGAATCGGAGCCAGCGGTGGAGTACCGGTTATGGCCGATCGCCGAGCGCCCCTTGAGTTCGCTGATGACGGATTCCCGGAAGAACTCGGAAACCAGACCCTCCCCCTTTCTGATGATCATGCGTCCGTCATCCATGGTGGCGATCCCGCAACCTTCCTGACCGCGGTGCTGGAGGGCATAGAGGCCGAGATAGGTCAGGTTCCCGGCCTCGGGGTGGTTATAAATTCCGAAAACAGCACACTTTTCATTCAGTTTGTCGAAGGGGGAATCCGGAGCTCCGGACTCCTGGGACGGATGCATCAGGGAAGTTCCTCCATCTGGCCGGCAAGTGAGGCGGAATAACGTCTCTTGAGTTGTTCGGGAGAGTCGGAAAGCTCCTTGGAGCGTCCGTCCCTGTCCTGGTAGCGAATATTCCAGAGATGGGGAACCGTGATCCCGATCGTCCGGAGAGGGATGCCAAATTCCCTCGCCGACTGTTCGATGAAGGGGGCGTGTTCTGGCTCAAAGGCGAGCAAAATCCTTCCGGGCGCCTCCGAGAAAAAGGTCTGGAGAGGGTTGTCGAGGCGCGGCAGCGAGAGTGCCACCCCCAGGGTCGTTCCTCCCGAAACGATCTGAAGCAGGGAACGGAGGAGGCCCCCCCGCCCGATGGCCCTGGATGCACAGAGTGTCCTGCCGGCCAAAACGACGCTCATGAAGGGCTGGAGACGGGCCAGGGTCTCCCAGTCCACCTGAGGGACGGGATCCGGCTCCGGTTCATCAAGGATCCAGTCGAGGTAAGAGCCTCCCAGGGAAAGGTCATGAGAGGTTCCGGCCAGAGCAAGGGAGAGTCCAGCTCGGAAGGTTCTTCCCGGAACAAGCCGCCGCCGGTCTGAAAGGAGACCACAGGTGGCAAGGATGGGGGTCGGCGGGATGGAAATTCCGTCGGTCTCGTTATAGAAGCTCACATTTCCCGAGACGACGGGAATGCCCAGGCGTTTTGTGGCATCGGCAATCCCAGAGACAGCCAAGACAAAGTCCGACATGGTTTCGGGACGTTCAGGATTCCCGAAGTTGAGGCAATCGGTGAGTCCGACGGGCCAGGCTCCGACGGCTGCGAGATCGGTGACGCATTTGGCCACCAGAAGCATGGCGCCCCGGCCGGGATCCCGAGTCAGGGGATGGGAAAATCCTGCCATGGAGATTGCCACGGCATGCTCCTCCTCCCGGAGATCGACAACGGCCACATCATGTCCGGGCGAAAGGAGAGTCCGTGTCCCGACTTCAAAGTCGAACTGTCGGGAAATCCATTCGGCCGATCCCCCGTTGGGGTGGTCGAGGAGACGGTGGAAGAGCTCCACAATGGAGTGCCGTCCGGCCTCGGAAGGAGAGTGATGGGCCGAAGGGGAGGGGGCGGGGACCCGGGCCCGGGCCGGCCGGTCATAGAGAGGGGCTTGGTCGGTCAGATAGGGGACCGGGACTTCGGCAAAAACCGTCTCGCCCTTCCTGACCCGGAAAACGGGATCGGAAATGATCCGGCCGACGACGGCCGCCGAAACCTGGCTCTCCCTTGCGATATCCATGATCCTTCCGACCCGCGGCTCCTCCACCAGAAGGAGCATCCGCTCCTGTGATTCTGAGAGGAGAATCTCCCAGGGTTCCATGGAGGAATCCCGAAGAGGGACCTTCTCCACATCGATCTCGATTCCCAGGCCTGCCTTTGCGGCCATTTCGACGGAGGAACTGGTCAGGCCGGCCGCTCCCATGTCCTGAATGGCACCTGCAAGTCCTTCCCGGATGATTGTCAGGGTTGCTTCCATGACCTTTTTCCCAACAAATGGATCGGCCACCTGGACCTGGGGCCGGAGATCGGTGTCGCCATCCGTAAAACTGCGGGAAGCCATGGCCGCTCCCGAGACCCCGTCACGACCGGTCTTGTTGCCAACGTAGACGGCGAGTAGGGGTTTCGGGGGCGGGACGGCACTCATGATTCCGTCTTCGGCGACCAGCCCCAGGGCAAAGGCATTCACGAGAATATTCTTCGCATAACGTTCGTCGAACCAGACCTCCCCGCCCATGGTGGGAACCCCGATGGAGTTTCCGTAGGCGGCGATTCCGGCCACGACCCGCCGGAACAAGGTCAATTGACGGGGCTGACGGAGAGAACCGAAAACCAGGCTGTTCGTCAGTGCCACGGGACGAGCGCCCATCGCGAAGATGTCCCGGAGGATTCCCCCGACTCCCGTGGCCGCCCCCTGGAACGGTTCGATGTAACTCGGATGGTTGTGGCTCTCCATCTTGAAGGCGATTCCGGTCCGGGAAGTCACCCGGACCACACCGGCGTTTTCACCGGGTCCCATGAGGACCCGTGGTCCCTTCGAGGAGAACTTGCGCAGATGGATGCGGCTTGATTTGTAGCTGCAGTGTTCACTCCAGAGAGCAGAAAAAACCGCCTCTTCGGTCAAATTCGGATCCCGACCGAGAAGGGATTTGATCCTCTCCATTTCATGGGCAGGTATTTTGAATCGTGAGACAGTGTCGGCAGTCATGCGTACTCTTCGATAATGTTCAGTGCGCCTCGGAAAGGGTCCGAAGACTTTGACGCTCGAGATAAAGGGCGAGAGACTGGAAAAACAAAAGACCGTCGGGCCTTCCAAAAAGAGAGGAGGACCGCCTTTCCGGATGCGGCATGAGGCCGACGACATTTCCGGTCACATTCGTCAATCCAGCAATTTCACGGAGTGAACCGTTGGGATTGTTGAGATACCGGAGGAGAACCTGGCCTTTTTTTTCAATATCCTGGAGCCGGTCGGGATCGATGAAGAAGCGGCCCTCCTGATGGGCGATCGGAAGGGTCACCGGAGTTCCGGGATCAAAAAGGCCCGTGAAGGGAGTCCGGCAGTTTTCAATCACGAGAGATTCTTCCTGGCAGAGAAAGGTCCGTCCGCTGTTGGGAAGAAGGGTCCCCGGAAGGATTCCCGCTTCGGCAAGGATCTGGAAGCCGTTACAGATCCCCAGGACTGGATGGCCTTTTTGAGCAAAGTCCCCGACCAGGTCCATGACGGGGGAACGAGCAGCGATCGCCCCCGTACGAAAATAGTCTCCATATGAAAAGCCTCCGGGAAGAATGATGGCCGCAAGATCCCCGGAATTCTTTTCCTTGTGGGACACCCAGACCGGAACAAGGCCGGGAACAAGGGAAATCGCCTCCCAAGTATCCAGATCACAGTTCGTTCCGGGAAATCGGATGATTCCAACATGATGGCGAGGCGTCATCAATAATCCTGGTTCGGGATAGGCAGGGCCTTTGAGATGAAAGAAACAGTCGTCTGAAACCTGCGGGCTTTTCCTGCTTGAGGTTCCGGAGATGAAAAAGAGAATTTCCTCAAAAGGCTGATCAGCATTCTCTTACCTTACCAGATCCCCTCCACCAGATCAATCTTGGGATCCGACGGTTTCTATCAAATCCAGGGATTTCCATAGCCAGAAAAAGAATCCATTTCACATCCCTCTGACTTTCTCTTCCTTTTCATCTTCGATATCCGGATTCTGAAACAGATATTAGGGCGAACTTCAAAAAATAAGTCACTGCTACCAAGCCGTGTTGGAATTCTTCAGATCAGGTTTAGGCTTGATTGAGGAGGTGATTCCCGTGAATAAACATACATTCCATCCAGTGATTTTTCGCGCTGTAGGTTCTATGACAGCGCATTAAAGACACGATCTGAAGGTTTAAACCCGCGGAGAGACAAGTCCGTAGTTATGAACGGCAACCCCGCCTGGAGACAGCGCCAAAAATAAAAGATGTTTAGAAAAACCTACTTTAGTTGGATTTAATTTAAAAAAATATTTGATATATTTTAAATGGAATGATTGTCATATTAATAGTAAATTTCATAAGTATTTGAATTTTTATTGACCTCATGTGTTAGGAATTGTGTTAACATTTGTGAATAAAGAATTATTTTCTGGTTTGTCGACAGAATGAGGGGTGATCCATGAAAGGCATGGAGGAATGTCCCCGATTTCTTTTGGACCTTCTCAACCAGATCTATGAAATTCCAGAGAGAGAGGGTTTGCTAAGCCTTATATACCGCACCCTGAAAGAGCCGTTTGAACTCTCCCCTGCGCTGGCCCTGATCCCATACGACGGGAAAAGCGGCGTCTTCCAGCTGGATGGCCATGTCCTCCTGCCGGGTCCGTCCCGGTGGATCGAAGAATGGCTTATCTATTTTTCCAAAATCGATCCCCTGGCCAGCCATCTCTTCCATAAAAACAGTATTAGCGCTTTGCGCTACAGTGATTTCCTGTCAGAAGAGAAACATTTCTCCTCCCGTTTCTTCAAGGAATTCCTCTCGAAGATCCCAGCCTCCTGGGTTCTGGTCCTTCCGCTTTCCTGCTACGGAGACAAACTCGGCATGATCTGGCTCACCCGGGAATCCAGGGAGAAGGACTTCAATGACCTGGAATGCGAGATTGCAACGACTCTTTGCCGACATGCCGCCCTTGCCCTCAAAGTCCAGGAATGGAGAAACCATCCTCCTATCGACCAAAATTCCGGGATCGTGGTGGTCGATCCTGAAGGGAAAAGAGTTTTCCGGAACGAAGAGATGGAACGGATTTTTCCGGAGGATCCTCCAGATTGGATCACCCGAGAGGATCAGGCTCAGAGGAACCCTATTATCCAAACCGGACGAGGAGCCTTCAGGGCGCGAACTTTCCCTGTCAGATCAGGGTCATCCCAATCCGATGTTTCTGGAGAGGACACAAAAAAAGGGAAGGTGGTGATTCTTGAACCCTATCCTCCCCGGATTCTTCTTTGCCAGAGGATGAAGGAACTCGATCTTTCGCGGCGCCAGTCTGAAATCGTCCTCGAGGTCATGCGAGGAAAAACCAACAAGGAAATTTCTGAAAAGCTCCTGGTGTCGATTCAGACGGTGAAAGATCATATTCACGATATCTTCAGACATCTGAAAGTGCGAAACAGATCCGAACTGATTCTTCGGGTGATGGGGGACATCCCCTTTTCCAACAACCTCTAGGCCTTCAGGAAAGAGTCGGAATTTCTTCCTGAAATAGAGAGGCCCTTCTTTCCTGCTTCTCCGACATTCCTGGACAGGTTTTTATATGTTTTATTTTTCCTTTCCAGTTTTTTGTTTAAATTCTCATTTCCTACCAAAGTTTCCAAAACTCCTACTTTAAGTCGATTGAAGATGACACCTCTTTATTAAAGAATACCGTTCGAGTTTTTCCCTGTTTCTGTCGAGGGGAATCAGCCTCCTTCGCCCTCATGAGTGAGATTTGAGCCACTTTGGCTCATTGATGAATAAGAATGTTTTTTCACCAGCCAAATGCAATCGGAGGAAAGATGAGACAGATGAGGAAGCGTATTTCCCTGATTCTGGGGCTCGCTATTTTCCTTTCCCTGGGATTGGGAACGGCCTTGGCAGGATCGCTTACGCCCGCCCAGCAGATCCTCAGGCTGCCTCACCCGTTTTATCAGGGAGCCTCGGTTCTGGGAATGGGGGGCGCCGCCGTCGCCACGGCGAATGATGAAAACGCGGTTTTCTACAATCCCGCCGGCCTGGACAATATTACCCAATGGTCCTTCCATCTTGTGAATGTCGAAGCCCAGGCCAGCACTTCACTTCCTTCCGAAATCCAAACTATTGCAGGGTCGAGCCAGAACAGCACTGACATTATCAACGCCCTCAATTCACTGAACGGAATTCCAAACTATGTGGGACTTTCCGACTATTCGAACTTTACCATGCACGATTTTGCGGTCGGAATTGTCGGAAGCGGCCAGCTGGTCATCGATCCGGCAAACCCGGCCACCCAAAACAATCTGGGAAACGCCGCGGCCTTGGGAGATGCTGGTCTCGTCCTGGGTCTGGCCCACGGATTTCTCGACCATTCCCTTCAGGTCGGCATCTCCGCCTTTGTCATGCAGCAGTACTTTGGTCAGGTTCCCCAGGCGCAGATTCCGCAGGGATCGACCTCGAACATCAATCTATCAAAACAGCTGATATCGGGAACTGGAATTGGCGTTGCTGTTAACGGGGGGGCCATCTACCATCTCGATCTTCCCTTAAATCCCACGATCGGATTTTCCGGCTGGAACATCGGTACAGCGGGGTTCGGGAATGGGGGGACCCTTCCGGAAATGTTTAACGGCGGAGTGGGAATCTCGCCCGATATCGGGTTTGGCACACTGACAGTCGATGCAGACTATGACGATCTCTTCAACCAGACAGGATGGGAGGCCCAGGACCATATCTATGCTGGGGTCAAATATATGTTCCCGGCCATTCTTGGGCTCTCGGCAGGGCTTTATTCCGGATATCCGGCGGCCGGTCTGACTCTGGACTTCAAGCTGCTCCGGATCGACGGGGCCTATTATACCCAGAATGGGTATGGACCCTTCCCGGCGGACCACATTGTCGCGCTCCAGGTTGGTCTCGGGTGGGATTGACACGTCCGAAGAACAAACTCATCCCTGGATCCATCTGAAGACGGGGATGAGAAGTCATTCTGATTTCGCAAGCCTCCCATGATTTCATCGCAGGAGGCTCCACAGACGGGATTTTGCTTCCCGTCCATGTCAACACCGGAGGAAATAGATGAGAAAAACCCTGCTTCACTCTCTCCTTTTCGGATCCTTGTGTCTCTTCCTGGCCGCCTGTTCTACTGCGACTCCCTACAACGGAGCCTTCCGGGACATGAACGGTTCTTCGGGGAACGGAAAGCTTGTCGCCTTCCCTGAAGGGGAGGCCTACAATGCCGCAAAAGAGGCCCTCGTTTCCCATGGTTTCCTCATCGACGCAGGCCAGTCAAACCTTGATAACGGGCTCATCCTTGCGAACAGGAAGATGCAGGATTCCTCCGATCCGGAGGTCAGCTACGAAATCACTGCAACGGTCAATCTTCTTCCCAAGGACACCAATTCCACCTTCGTTGCTCTGTCGGCCAACGAGAAGAAAATCCGCTACCAGAAGGAACGGATCTGGTGGCACCTTCTCTGGATCATTCCTCTCTTTCCGATCGGAACGGAATACCATACAGTCGAACGTCCTGAAAATACGGTGACCGACCAATCCTTCTACAACGATTTCTTTACATCCCTTGATCAGACATTGAGGGCAATTTCCCATCCCGTGAAAAAGGCAGCAGCCGGGGCCATCCGATGAAACGACCTACCCTAATCGTCCTGTTGGTGTCACTCGGAGTGTTCTTGTTTGCCGCCCCTTCCCGGGCTGATATGGACAAAAAAGAGGCCATTCATCTTAAGGACCAGTCCCTCAAAAGAAATCGTCTCGATCTCTACGACCTTCGTTCAGCCGCCCATGGAGGCGACCTCTGGGCAGAAAACGAGTATGGGATCTTTCTCGTCCAGTCAGGCAGGGACAGCGCCAGAGGACTCGTCTGGATCAGAAAGGCGGCGAAGCACGGATTGCCCGTTGCCCAGCGAAACATGGGATCCTTCTACGCAAGAGGCTTGGTCGTGAGGCAAAACTTTCCCCGGGCCGCTCAATGGTTTCGCCCCGCTGCCGTGGCCGGGGACTGGAAAGCCCAGTACTATCTCGGAATCCTGTATGCCCGGGGATGGGGGGTGAGAAAGGATCCCCTTCAGGCCCTCATGTGGTTCAGAAAGAGCGTTCTTCATGGAAACCCGGCTCCGGCTTATGAAATCGGGCGTTTTTATCGGGAGGGAAGGGGAGTTTCCCAGGATTACCTGAAGGCCATCAAATGGTTTAGGGAGGCGGCAATCAAGAACTATGCTCCCGCGGAAAAGGCCCTGGCCACAGCCTACACCCGTGGCGAGGGGGTTCCAAAGGATTCCGCTCTGGCGCAAAAATGGTATCAAAAGTCTCTGCGTATCAAAAACGGTGCGGATGAGTTCCTGGTCGAATGGGATATCGACTGACCATAATGTGGAAACCCCGGAATACCCGCCTGTGATATGTAGAAAATTCCGAAGCCCGATGGGAGGGGGGACCTTTGCATTCCGGAGGGCTCCCCTTTAATCGTTATATTTAATTCTGAAATCCCTCCTTCTTTCATCCCTATTTTTCTTTCGCTCTCGCCTTATCTCTGATTCTGCCGGTTTTCCCGTCATTTCTCTGCACCGTGTGAATTGACGAGAATAAGGCTAGGGTGCTAGATTCATCGTTAATTGGTCAATCAGTCAACCGGCTTTCGAGAGGGCCGGACGACCCGTGGGAACGAAGCGAGGGACAGTCCTGGTGGAAATCTATGACAACATGCGACCTCCTGAGGCCCCTCTTTCGGCATCACTCTCTGGTCGCCGGTTCTCCTACAATCCCTTGTCAGTCTCGAAGGGCATCCTTTTCTTGATTTTTCTGATTCTACTGACTTCCTCTTGCCCTTTGGGGCCGGGGAAGGCATTCGGGGCACAACCGTCCTCATCCACATCGACCCCATCCTCCTCTCCGGAAACTTCCGTTCAGGGCAATCAGGACGATGGAGTCTCGGAACCCTACGCATCCGAAACAGGAAAGTTCGGAGTTTCGATCATGTTCCAGTATGATGTCCTCCAGACACCTGCTCCCATCAAACTTTTCCAGGATGGGGTAGGCGGAGGCGGCGAAGTGTCCTATGGAATCTCCCGGGGAATTCGCCTGCTCGGAGGACTCGGCTATCTCATCAACACTCCCCATGTGGCGCCCCCGCTCCACTCTGGAATTATCACCGGGGCCGGCCCCTCCAACCAGTATCTTCAGGCCTATCTCGGGGTCCAGCTCGAACTGACACGGTGGATTCCCCAGATGATCAGGTATCAGCCCTGGTTCCCCTACATTCGGGCTGATACAGGGGGAGTCTTTCCCAGCATAAGCGATGCGGGCTCCCAGACAGGTCATCCCAACGGACTTCTCGAGGATGTCGGGTTGGGAATCGAAGGGCGTCCCCGGGCCGTTCCCATGGCCTTTTTCGGGGAAGTCCGCACCCAGTGGCTTTTTATGGGACCTCAGGTGATCACGGTCATTCCGATTCTGGCGGGAACGACCTTCTATTTCTGATCGAAAAGGAAGATGATACCGAAGACCCCATTTTTTAGAAAAATCGGAAGTAAGGGGATCCCAGGAAGTTTCAAATCTCTTTTCCTGGGAACAGCTCTCCTTTTGTCTGTTTTTGGTCTTCCGGATCGCCAAGCCTTGGGGAACCCGACGGGCAATGGCTCGGACAGCGGAACCTATCTTCTCGCTCCTAGTAAAGAAAGTGCCGTTCACGTTCCCTCCCATCTGACGCTCCTTCAAGCCATGGACATCACCATCTCCCACCATCCCCAGTATCGGCAGATGATCCACACTGCCCAGGCCAACAAGGAGATCATCGGGGAGGCCCTGTCAAACTATATGCCCCATCTTTCCGCTGGGGCAGGATACAATTATGAAACGGGGAATTTCGTAATCTCTCCGGGGATTCCCCAATCCTTTTACGTGGTGCTCCCCCCGAATTCCAATCAGGCCTACAATTTTTATCAGGCTTCCTTCAATCTGACCCAGACGATCTTCACCTTTGGTCAGAGGATCACCCAGGTCCGGCAGGCGAAATTTGCTTACAAGTCCTCGCAGGATCAGGCCCGCTGGACGCTTCTCAACCTTCTTTCCAGTGTCGAAACGGCCTACGATACCCTGGCCCAGGACCTGCTTTTAGTCGATGCCGCCAAAAAAACCGTCGACGACTACAAGGCCCAGCTCCAGGTTGCCCAGGCGGAATACCAGATCGGCATGGCTGCCAAATTCGATGTGTTAAATGCCCGGGTCAATCTCTCAAACGCCCAGCTCAACCTGATCACGGCACGAAACAATGTTTCAACGGCCCGGGTCGCGCTGAATAACGCCATGGGGATTGAGTCCAATGTCTCCTACACTGTCGACATCGACCTGACCTACACTCCCTTTTCTGCCGACTTTCAAAAGCTATTGACCCAGGCCCTCCGGAATCGCCCGGATCTCTCCTCGGCCATCAACCAGAAAAAGGCCGACCTGCAGAACGAACGATATTACGAAAGCACCTACATGCCCTCGATCGGCATGACGGGGGGATACACCTATGCCAGCATGTTTTTCCCGCTGACCTATAACTGGTCGGCCGGAGCCACGATCTCCATTCCGATCTTTTCGGGATTCCTGACAGTTCACCAGGAACGACAGGCCCAGAAAACAACTCTTGCCGCCCGTGACGCCGAGGAAAACGTGCGTATCGGAATCGTGGCTGCCATCAGGCAGGACATTTACAATCTCAATACGGCCATGGAACGGATCAGAACCACTCAGGATCTCCTGAGCCAAGCCAAGGAAAGTCTCCGGCTGGCTGCAGGACAATACCAGGTGGGTGTGGGAAGCGCCGTCGCGCTGACCCAGGCGGAAGCCGATCTCGCGGCCGCCCGGGCACAGGTTGTCCAGGCGGTATACGGATACAAGATCGCCCGGGCAACACTGATCAGAGATGCGGGCCTCGATCCCCTGAACGAGGCAAAACGGCGAAAAAACCGTGAGGAGCAGGGAAAGTGAATCGACGCGTGGGCCGATTGGCCGTCTTTCTGGGAGTACTGCTGTTTCTTGTCATCGTTGTCGTGCGATTTGTCCATCGCCCGGTCAAGAATCCGGGCGGGAAGGGGAAAATTGCCGCGGCGGAGGTTGTGGGAGTCATGCCGGTGAAGAAGGGCGATATCTCTGAGATCATTACCCTGACCGCCGATATCCAACCCATCAACCAGGCGGCCATCTATGCCCAGGTCAGCGGCTATCTCGACAAGATCACGGTTCGCCGCGGATACCATGTGAAAAAGGGACAGCTGCTGGCCCATATCAACAGCACGACCCTTCTGGCCCAGTACCACCAGGCCCAGGCCAACCGGGACTACGTCTGTCTGAACGCCAACCGCTACAAGGCCCTGCTGGCCAGGAACCTCGTGTCGAAGGATTCCTATGATCTCGCCTCCTCACAGTGTCGCCAGGCCCAGGCTTCGGTGGATTACTCCAGAAAAATGCTCTCCTATGCCGATATCGTTGCCCCTTTTGACGGGTATATCTTCAATCGGATGGTCGATCCCGGAGCCACGATACCCGCCACGACCGCCGCCCTTTCGGCCAACTCCAATCCGCTTTTCACGGTCGTCGATACCCATATCGTCAAGATCGTGGTCAATGTTCCCGAGAAGGATATCCGGTATTTGAGGATCGGACTTCCTGTCAAGGTCAGGGTGGATGCCTTTCCCGGACAGGTCTTTCCCGGAAAGGTGACCCGGATGAACCCGGCCCTGGACACGTCCACCCGGACTCTGGCAATCGAGATCGATATGCCAAATGGTTCGGAGATTTTAAAGCCGGGAATGTTTGCGAAGGCCATTCTCGATTTAGCCACCCACAAGGATGTCCTCCTCATTCCCAAAGGGGCGATCATTTCAAGACAGACCAAGAGCTGGGTCTACATTGTGGATTCGGGAGGGATCGCCCACAAGCGTCCAATAACCGTCGGATTCATCGGCCGGAAGAATGCGGAGATCAAATCGGGGCTTGAGACCGGCGATCAGGTGATCGTTGCCGGTCAGGAGCATCTCGAGGAAGGGGACCGGGTCCAGTCCAGGCCTCTTGATCAGCAGAATGGCGACTGATTCCCCCAAGATGGGAAGGCGTTCCGTTTTATGTGGCTGACCCGGCTTGCCCTAAAGAATCCGATCGCCATCTTCATGATGTCGATGCTGCTGGTACTCATCGGATCCCAGTCCGTCAGCCGTCTTCCCATCGACCTCTTTCCCAACCTGGCCGTGCCGGTCCTGATCGTCGGAACGATCTATCCTGGTGCTTCTCCCATCGACGTCGAGAGGAGCGTAACCTATCCCCTCGAAAAAACCTTGGCGACAATCGACGATGTGAGCCATATCCAGTCCCAGTCCAGGATGGGTGTTTCCTCGATCCAGGTCTGGTTCAACTGGGGCAAGGATCTGAATGGCGGTCTGGTTCAGGCTGTCCAGAAGATTTCCCAGATCCAGAACCAGCTTCCTCCGGGTATCCAGCAGCCTTTTATCCTCAAATTCGATATCGCGAACATCCCTGTTGTTTCCCTGACGGTCTCAAACCCTTCCATGAACCAGATCCAGCTATATGACCTTGCCTACAACACCATTGAACCCCAGCTCGAACAGCTCCCCAATGTCTCCCAGGCGACGGTCAACGGCGGAAAAGTCCGCCAGATCAATATCAACGTCGATCCCCGGGGACTCCTGGCCCGAAATATCTCCATGATCCAGGTGGTCAATGCCGTCAACCAGGCCAATCTCATCCTTCCTTCAGGCGACATCAAGATCGGATCCAAGGACTACAACCTTTTTACCAACAACCAGATTTCCCATAACCTGGTCGAGGTTCTCCAGAATGTTCCGGTCGCCACCCAGACAATGACAGATGGGCGGACGGTTCCTGTTTTCATCAAGGATTTCGCCCGGGTTCGTGATTCGGCCGAAACACAGACCAACATTGTTCGGGTCAACGGCGAAAATGCCGTCTACCTGGCCGTCAACAAACAACCGGGTTCAAACACCGTGGCTGTGGTCAACGCAGTCAGATCGGCCATTCCCCATCTCCGGGGGATTCCCCCGGGGGTCCATCTCGATACCTTCTTCGATCAGTCTACCTATATTCGCCAATCGATCCGGGGACTCTACCACGAGTCGATCCAGGGGGCCATCCTGGCCATCCTTGTCATTCTTCTCTTTCTGGGAAGCCTCCGGGCGACCTTCATCATCGGGGTGGCTATTCCCCTTTCGGCCCTGGTTGCCCTGATTTTCCTCTATTTCACACACGAAACGCTCAACATCTTTACCTTCGGGGGACTGGCCCTGGGAATCGGCCGGCTGGTTGACGATTCGATTGTCGAACTCGAGAACATCTACCGTCATTTCTCCCTTGGAGAGGAATCCCGTCCCGTGGCCCTCCTCTCGGCGGCCCGCGAAGTGGCGATGCCGATCCTTGCCTCGACAATTACGACCGTCATTGTTTTTTTCCCGATCGTCTTCATGGAAGGAATCGGGCGTCTTCTCTTTACTCCCATGGCCCTGACCATCACCTTTGCCCTATTCGCCTCTTTCTTCGTCTCCCGGACTGTTACCCCTCTTCTCTGCTATCGGTATCTGAAGACAGGGGCATCTGGTGACATTCTTCAGGAAAACTTTCTCATCCGATTCTTCCATCGGACTGAACAGGCTTACAAACGCCTCCTCGACTTTTCGCTACACCACCGGAAGAAAGTTTATCTCTTGATCGGAAGTCTCTTTATTCTTTCCCTTCCGCTCCTCAAAGGAATCGGCACGGAGTTTTTCCCTGCTCCCGACGAAAGCCAATTCACAGTGAATGTCCAGGAACCCCCCGGAACCAGGATCGAGGTGACGACAGAGACGGCCAAGGAGATGGAAGAGCTCATCCGAAGGACCCTTCCCAAGAGCGAAGTCCGCCTCATTGCTTCCAATATTGGCCTTCGAAGCACCGCCGGTCGTGGAACGAACGGAGCCGCCTCGGTTTTCACGAACAATACAGGTCCGGACACAGGATTCATCCAAGTGAATCTCGTTGATCCTGACAAGAGAAGCGAAACATCGGACCAAGCCATGGACCGCGTGCGGAAGGCCGTCTCGGGAAAGTTTCCAGGCGTGGGGATCTATTTCATGCCGGGAGGGCTGATCGAGCGGATCATCAATTTCGGTTACCAGGGCATCATCAACATCGAGGTGTACGGGTACGATCTGAAGACGGGTGAGGATCTGGCCTATCGCCTGGCCCGCGGGATGAAGAAGATCCAGGGAGTAGGGGATGTGCAGGTTCTCCCCAACGATTTCCATTATCCCAACTATAATGTCACGATCGACCGGGTCAAGGCCCGGATGCTCGGGCTCTCCGTCTCGGATATTGCCTCGACCGTCCTCTGGAGCTTTGTCGGTAACGAAAACAATCCGTCCATCTATACCGATCCCAAAACCGGAAACGAATACAACATTATCGTCCAGTTCGACCGTCCCTTCCGCCATTCCCTTGAGGATCTCGAGAATGTCTTCCTGACCTCACCCAGCGGAACCCCCATCCTCCTTCGCAATATTGCGACCATCGAACGGGGAACTTCTCCCAACGAGATCGACCGGAAATATATGACCCGACTGATCACAATCACCGCCAATCCTGTAGGCCGGCCTCTGGGGGACATCGCGAAGGATCTCGCCACACTCATGAAGACCACCTCGGTTCCGGACGGTTTCTCCATCAACCTGGCCGGCCAGATCGCCGAACAGAGGGGGACCTTTGTCTCCCTCTTTGTCGCCCTTCTTTCCTCTTTGTTTCTTGTCTACATGGTTCTCGCCATCCAGTTCCGATCCTTTCTCGACCCCTTCATCATCATGTTCACCGTTCCCCTCGGCCTGACGGGCGTGATCTGGATGTTCTTTCTGACCGGGACAAATTTCTCCTCGATTGCCTTCATGGGTGTGATCGTGACAGGGGGAATTGCCGTGAGCAACGGGGTGCTTCTGGTGGATTATACGAACAAGCTTGTGAGAGAGAAGGGATTATCTCTCGAAGAGGCGGTGGTCAAGGGAGGAATGACGCGGCTCCGTCCAGTTCTCATGACAAGCATTGCGACCGTCACGGGGCTTCTTCCCATGGCCATCGGACTTGAGGTGGGGAGTTCAAACAGCATGCCTCTGGCCAGGGCGGTGATCGGCGGACTAACCTTCGCCACACTCTTTACCCTGGTTCTGATTCCCCTCCTGTACTACACCCTTCACAAATGGCGAAATTCTAAACCCAGGAAGGGACCGGCCTTTCCCGGGCCCCGGGAGTGGGAAGAGGTTGCACCCTCTCTCCCGGAATAGGGAGCGCCGGAACTCCTACTTTCTGTCGTTGGCCCAGGTATCCGGCCAACCCGCCCCCAGGATCTGAAGGGCCACATAGTTGATCGACAGGGAATGGCGGTCCTCGTCTTCCCGGGTGTAGGCCACAAGGGAGCAGGGATAGGAGACTTCGGGAATCGAGAGGCCGATCAGTTCTCCGCTCTCGATTTCCTGCCTGAAGAGGCTTGCGGGGAAGATCCCCACACCGAATCCCGAAAGAAGGGCCTTCCGGATAAAATCGGTATCCGTCGTTTCGATCCCGGGCTTGATGTTCAGCTTGAGGGAGAGGAGCTTCTCGTCCAGCTCCTTTCTGAGAAGGCTCGTTTTCGGAGGGAGAAGAAGGGGGAAGGACTCCAGAAGCCGGATATCCCGCCGCCACTTGTCTTTCGGGAGACCCGGTGATCCCAGCACGAGGGTGTTGGTCTTCTCGATGACCATCTCCAGGATTCCCGGTCCCGGAAATGGGGAGGGATCGTTATCCAGCTTGTAGAACATGGCGATGTCCACCTGTTTCTTTTCGAATTCGGCGACGAGCTGACCTTCGGGAGCCTGAAGAACCTTGATGGGAACCCGCTTCTGGAAAGTTCCATGGAGATAGTGCTGAAGATATTTCTCCCGCTCCGGGCGGACTCCAAACCCGGTGCCCAACCGAAGGGGGTCAGTCTTCGTAAGCGGTGTGAAGGAATGAAGGAGTGTCTGAGACCGGTCGACACGTGATATGATTTCAAGGGCAAGATCCCGAAAACGGAAGCCGGCCTGACTCAGGTAGACCCGTCTTCCCAGCCTGTTAAAAAGGCTGACGCCAAGTTCTTTTTCGAGGAGCTGGATCTGAGTGCTGACGGCCGGCTGGGTGACCGAAAGAATTCGCGATGCCTTTGTGAAGTTCAGGGATTCACTGACAACGAGAAAGGTATGGATCTGGGAGAGGGTCATGCGGCGTCCTTCCACCTGCTTATGATTCCGTTTTTTATCAGGTTTATGCCTAGTCTTACCTGGAACCGGTCCAGAGATTCAATCCTGATTCAGTATAATATTCTTTACACCAGATATTCAATAATCTCTTTTTTTAATAATTTATTATTGATATCAAAATACCTGTCCGGAGAGAAGCGTTTGGTGTTTTATCCTGGACCGATTTTCTGGATTTATTTTATAACCGTATCGATTGCTTCTTATAGTCTTTCATGTCTTTTTCCAAGAAGTTCAGCCTGGGCTCAGGATAACCAGACACAGATCGTTGCAGGGACTCCCGCCGACCATCCCTATGATCTGACCCTCCGCCAGGCTCTCGAGATCGCCCTCAGGACCTATCCGGGACTCGGAGCCGCCCAGCAGGGAATCCTGGCCTCGAAGGCCGGAATCGGTGTGGCCCAGAGCCAGTACTACCCGACTCTCTCCGGTTCCACGACATACACCCGGGAAACA
>JAKAWK010000115.1 GCA_021827365.1 Nitrospirota bacterium | reverse complement strand
GAGAATCAGAAGTCCGAAAATGTTCTGGAGAACGGCCGCCCAGAGGAGAACGAAGATCCCGAGAACGACATTCAGGTTCCGGAGAAGTCCCACCGTCTGTCTGAGCCGACTCTTCTTTTCCTCGAGCTTCATCGCCTGTTGGGAGTCCGGACCTGAGGCAAGCTGCTGCCGGGTCGTTGTCCGGATCTCTCCCGACATCCGGGCGATCAGGATCCCCAGAAGGGCGATTCCGCCGACGAAGCTCAGCTTCAGAAGCCAGAAGGTCTCATAGGAGTTCTTGTAGGGGAAGACCATGTTCTCGAGAGAGACAAGCCGGTCGAAGATGACAAAGGCCCCGGTCATGATGAGAAGGGAGAGGCTGACCCAGAAGACGGGAAGATAGAAGTCCGTCGCCTTTTTCGCCAGTTTTCCGCGGATGGAGGGATCGACCCAGGAGAGAAGCGGGCTCACGACGAAGAGCTGGAGAACCATACCCCCCACAAGCGCCGCCGCCCCAACGAGATGGAGCCATCGAATAAATGTGATCGTCACAAACATAATTTGCAGCCCTCCGAAAAATACGGTTTCATCTTTTCATTATCGTACAAGAAACCCGTCTCTGGATAGTCCCGTCCCATCCCCGGCCCAAGCCCCTGGAATTCGGGACGGATTCTGGTAATATGGGGCCTGTTCTGGCAAAACCACAATCCTGATCCTCCCAAGATGAAAGTCACCTTCATGATTTCTTCGCTGAAAAATATATCTCCTGGCCTTCTCCCCTGGCCTGAGGGGACCACGCCCGAAAGGGTCTCCGTCACAGCCCGGAAAGCGGCGGAAATCGCCTCCGGCATTCTTCTTGAGGGGATGACAAGAAAGATCGAGATCGGATTCAAGGGACGCATCAATCTGGTTACGGAGATCGACCTGGCCTCCGAAAGGGCCGTCATCGACACGCTCTCGCGGGAATTCCCTGGCCACTCCTTCCTTGCCGAGGAGAGTGGCCGGACTGCCCCAGGAGGAAAGAGCCCCCATCGATGGATCATAGATCCGCTTGACGGAACGACCAACTATGCCCATCGTTACCCCTGTTTCTGCGTCTCCATCGCCTTCGAGTCCGCCGGAACTGTTCTTTACGGACTTGTCGTTGACCCTCTCAGGAAGATGCGTTTCGAGGCGGTGGCCGGACGGGGGGCGACCCTCGACGGCCACCCCGTCTCCGTTTCGGAAGAGACGCTCCCCGGCCGGTCTCTCCTGGCCACCGGTTTCTCCTACAACCAGGCCGATACTCCCCGTCTCAGTAACATGGCGACCTTCGAAGGCTTCTCCCGCGAGGTCCAGGGAATCCGACGCTCCGGATCGGCCGCCCTCGATCTCTGTCACGTGGCAATGGGAGTCCTGGACGGATTCTGGGAGAGGAATCTTTCCCCGTGGGACACAGCAGCGGCCACACTGATCGTCAGGGAGGCCGGAGGGACGGTCACCGACGGACTGGGAGGGCCCTTCCACCTCGAGGCTCCCCTAGTGGTCGCAAGCAACGGCCACATCCATGACTTTATGGTGGACAAGATCAGACAAATCGCAGAGGATCCGGAACAAAAACAAGAATCTCGATGACGAGGGCGATGGCCCCCCAGACGATCCGGGAGGAAGGAAGTCGTGTCTCACCGTCGGCGAGCTCCGGATGAG
The DNA here is from genome assembly GCA_021827365.1 of Nitrospirota bacterium. Lineage (GTDB taxonomy): Bacteria > Nitrospirota > Leptospirillia > Leptospirillales > Leptospirillaceae > UBA4572. The sequence continues at coordinate 4,008 of JAKAWK010000115.1, read as the reverse complement.
AGACGCCCATGAGAAGAAGGAGGCCGGCCCAGATCCACCACCCCCTCCACCCCCTGAACCCCAGGAAAATCAGAAGAGGAAAAATCACCCAAAGGAGTCGCCGGGACTTGTGGCCGAGAAGGGCCCAGGCCAGGTGTCCCCCGTCAAGCTGTCCGACAGGCATCAGGTTGAGGGCGGTGACGAGGAGTCCCACCCACCCTGCAAATCCGATCGGAGACAGGAGGAGGGTCGAACCTCCTGTAGACCCCGACGAAAAGATCCAGGCCAGAAGGCGGAAAAGCAGAGATTCGCCGATTTCCATTCCCGAGGAGGGGGGAGCCCCCCCCGGAAGGGTGGATGAAAGACGGAGTCCGATGGCGAGGGCGATGACGGATGGGACCAGTCCTGCGATCGGTCCCGCCAGGGCGATGTCGAAGAGGGCCAGGCGACTTCCGGGGAGCCGGGGGAGCCGGATCACCGCCCCGAAGGTGCCGATGAGCGTGGGGGCCGGAATGAACCACGGAAGGGGGGAGGAGACGCCATACCCCTTTGCGACAAAATAATGACCGGCCTCGTGGGCCGACAGGATCAGCATGAGCGTGAAGGAATAGGGAATCCCGGAAAGAAAGGCGGACAAGGAGTCCAGGGGATCCTTTCCCGCAAGGATCGCTCCCGCCCCCGTCGTTGTCAGGCAGGTGAGGACAAAAAGGACGGCGGCCAGCATCTTTCCCCGCAGGGTGACCAAGGTCAGAGTCCGGAAGGGCTGGCGGGCTTTTTCCTGTTCTTGCGCCGGGGCCGGATCATGAAAACGTAGTAAATGACAAAAAATCCTCCGGCCAGATAGGCTCCTCCGCCCACCGTCCCGAAGTCGAATGTTCCCCGCGTGTGGGTATCGCTGAAAAAGGTATTGATATTTTGCCCGGTCCGGTTCCCCAGGATGGGGAGCGACAGGATGATGGCCGTCGCGTAGACGATGACAATCAGAATCACCATCCACCAGGGAATCGGCCCCTGGCTGCGTTCGATTTCCCGGGCCACTTCATTTTGCTGGATTTCCCTTGGATCCTCTCGCATTCTCACCCTCCCCGTCTCTCTTTCATCCTAATCGGGTCGGCAAGGGGAATTCAAGGAATTTGTCATCCATTCAATCCTTTCGATCGGTTGCACATCGTCCCACTTTGAATGTTATACTATACAAAGTAATACTAAATAATGAACGGAGAATCCGTGGAAGACGGGATTCCGATCCCCGACAACAAGAAATCCGATCCTTTCCCGGCTCGCCCCATCCCGAGCCAGGGATTTTTCTATCCATGTGACCTTCCTTCATGACTCTCCTCCCCGATCCCCTCGAAACGAGCCTTCTTGTCCTTATGTTTTGGGGAATGATGGCAGTCCTGGGTTTTTTTCTCCTCCGGAAATCCCCAATCTTCCTTAGTCCTCTTTTGTTTCTTCTCGCGGCCGGGGGCGTGACCCTTGCCTCTTCCGGGCTTAGCGGACTCACTTCTCCCGCCGACCTCCACAGGGTCGTTCCCGGAGGACTTCCCGGACTTCCGTTCCACTTTCGCCAGGACCCCCTTTCAAGCTTTTTTCTCCTGCTTCTGGGAGGGGCAGCCACGGGCATCCTGATCTTTTCCGCCGGCTATCTCCGGAGTCTCCCCACCCCGCGGACTCCTTCCTTCTTTCTGAGGACCGCGCTCTTCCTTGCTTCCATGGAGGGAGTCCTGCTGGCAGATGATGCCTATCTCTTCATGGTCTTCTGGGAGACGATGGCCCTCGTCTCCTACGCCCTTGTCGTAACGGAAAGCAACCGGGAAGAGGTGAGAAATGCCGGCTATCTGTACCTTTTGATGGCCCATTTCGGGAGCCTCCTGATCCTCGCAGCCTTTTTCTTCCTGGCCTCCCGCGAGCCCTCGGGCCTTGCTCCCGGCCTGTCCGCATTCACCTTCGAGGCGATGGGAAAGAGCGACCCCACTGAGGGAGTGGCCCTTCTCATCTTTGTCTGCGCCCTTCTTGGATTCGGGGCCAAGGCAGGCCTTATCCCGCTTCATGTCTGGCTCCCCGAAGCCCATCCGGTGGCTCCATCCCCCGCCTCGGCCCTTTTGAGCGGAATCATGCTCAAGACCGCCGTCTATGGTCTTCTCCGCGTTTCTTTCGGACTCCTGGGCCCGGACCACCTGAACTATTCATGGGGCGTGCCGGTCCTTTTGGCGGGAGGGTTCATGGCCCTGTTCGGCATTCTCCATGCCCTGCTCCAGTCGGATCCCAAGAAGCTTCTGGCCTACTCTTCCATCGAAAACATCGGCATCATCTTCCTGGGGATTGGCCTCGCGATCCTCTATATCCGGTCAGGCCATCCCGTTGCCGGGGAACTGGCCCTCGGAGCCTCTCTCTATCACGCCATCAACCACGCCTTTTTCAAAAGCCTCCTTTTTCTGGGGGCAGGAACCATGATCCACGCCTCCGGAACCAACGACCTGAACACAATGGGGGGCCTTCTCCGACGTATGCCATTTTCAGGGGTCCTGGTTCTGGGAGGGGTCCTGTGCATTTCCGGACTTCCTCCAGGAAACGGTTTCGTTTCCGAATGGCTCCTTCTGCAAGCCTCCCTCCAGGCAGGGACCTTGTCCGGCACCCTTCTCAGAAGTGCCGTCCTCCTGGGGGCAGCCCTCCTCGTCCTGGCATCGGCGCTTTCGGCGATGGGATTCGTCAAGTTCTATGGCATCGGATACCTGGGAATTCCCCGTTCGGAAGGGGCCCAGAAAGCCCATGAAGTTTCCATTCCAGAAAGGATTGGAATGGCCTGGCTCATGGCGGGATGCCTCCTTTTAGCCCTCCTGCCGGTCCAGATGCTTAAGGGGATCGACACCGTTCTGCACTCCCTGACGGGAACCTCCTTGCCCACGACGACCCTTTCCTCGGGGTGGCTCTGGCTCCTTCCCCTTCCCCCGCAAGGGGCGAGCTACAGCCCGGCTCTCCTTCTCGGACTTCTGGGACTTCTCCTTCCCCTGGGAGGATTCCTTCCCCGTGTTTTCGGAAAAAGTTCCTTCAGGGAAACCCCCGTCTGGGGATGCGGTTACGAGATCAGGACTCCCCGCATGCAGGACTCGGCGGGATCCTTCGGCCAGCCCATCCGGCACTTTTTTGCCAATTTCTTTCTCATGAAGCGCCACCTTCCGGATCCTTCCGAAAAGGATCCCGTCTTTGAGCTCACCGTCGAGGATCCCCACTGGGCCTTTCTTTACCGTCCGGCCTTCCGCCTCTTCCAGGGTCTTGCCGCTCTGGCGGAAAGGGTTCGGACCGGGAGGATCTCCGTCTATCTGGTCTACAGCTTCGGAACCCTGATCCTTCTTCTGACGGTCTTTCGATGGATGTAACCCCCCTTTCCTTGAGATCCGGTCTTTTTCTCGAGGGGGCTCAGCTTCTCCTAGCCCTCCTTGGAGCCCCGCTCCTGGCCGGATGGATCGGGCTCTGCCGCTCCCTCCTCTCGAACCGGTCTCCGGCAGGGATCCTTCAGCCGTGGAGAGACCTGTTGCGCCTTTTCCGGAAGGAGACCCTCCTTCCGGAGGGAACCTCCTTTCTCTTCCGGGCTGTTCCCTACCTGGTCTTCGCCGCCCTAGCCTCAAGCACCCTCTTCATCCCCTTTCTTGGGAGCGATCCCCCCCTCGCACCGGTCGCAGACGCGGTGGTTCTCGTCGGCCTCTTTTCCCTGGCCCGGATGATGATGGCCTTCGGGGCCATGGATGCCGGCACTCCCTTCGGGGACCTCGGAGGCCGGAGGGAAATGATGGTCGGCTTCCTTGCGGAACCGGCCACGCTGATGATTCTCTTCACAGCCTCCCTGTGGTCGCACTCAACCTCGCTTCCGGCCATCATCCACTCCTTGCTCGATGCCTCCGACAAATTTCACCCGAGTCTCCTCTTTGCCCTCCTGGCTTTCATTCTCGTCTTCCTGGCGGAGAACGGGCGACTTCCCATCGACAACCCGGCGACCCACCTCGAACTTACCATGATTCACGAAGCCATGAT
>JAKAWK010000017.1 GCA_021827365.1 Nitrospirota bacterium | reverse complement strand
GCGCTCCCGATCCCGACAATTTCAAATCTGTCCTCATCGATCGCCTGTCCCAGGACAACGCACACCTTCGTCGAACCCAAATCGATTGCCGCAAAAACAGGTTGCTCGGTCATTGACTTCCTCTGTCTCCCATGAGAATTGAACATTCCGGCCCCGGGCCATTCCTGGCGCTTGCCCATTTTCTCATAACGGACAGAGGGTCTCAACAGATTAAAGAGCTGGGATTATTTCAGGAACGAGCCTCTTTTTTTCCGACTTTGCCCTTGGCAGGAGGGGTTTTTTCCAAGGATGGACGGAGGATCAGCATCCCTGAAAATCTGAGGTCGATTCCTTCGGGACGTTTTTCAGGAGAGAGGTGATCGATATTTTTCATGTAGGAGCGATACAGACGGAAGGGGGCGCAGCCGAGGTCTGTCCCAAGAAGAAGGACCGGCTGGTTGTGGTCCGGATAGAAGCGGACCTCATGGGGTCCGTTCAGGCTAAACCACAGGCCAAAAGGAGCTCCGTCCGAATGGCAGAGCTGGACGGTCCGGATCGTCCGGACAAGGCGCGCCCCGGCCTCCCGGGTCAGGGGAGAACGGACAATGACCTGGGGGAGGCCCCCTGTTCCAGGATAGGAACGTCCCAGAAGGGAGAGCCCCTGGTCATTGAGATAGGAAACGCGGGCCGGGACAGCGGTCGGGGGAGTTTCCTGAAAAGCCATGAGTCCGTAGGCCGGCCGCAGGAGAGCCACCGGCGTCCAGACCTTGACCCGGACCACCCTTCCTGTTCCGGGGACCCGTTTCTCGCTGACAGACTCGATCCAGGGATGAGTCTTCATAACCCTTTCGAGGGATGCCCTGTCGAGGTAGGGCAGGGTCCTGTACCGGACTCTCGTAAACCAGCCTGCCACAAGCTCCTTGTCCAGAACTTCAGGGCCCAGGGCCACGACATGCAGCGGGGTCTCTTTCAGCCCGCCATATCCCCGAAGAAAGACCACCACCCATATGATCCAGAAAAAGGCTAGGAGAATGTATCGACCGGATCCGGGGCGGAGAAATGCCGATTTTCCCGGGACCGGATCCCCGGCTCCCATCAGAATCCGGCGTGGACAGCGGAGCGGTCACCATCAAGACGAGCTGTCCAGAGCAGTTCCAGGAGAAGGTCGGTGAAGGAGAGGCCCGCATGGGCCGCAATCTCAGGCAACAGCGAGGTGGGGGTCAGACCGGGGAGCGTATTGACCTCAAGGACGACAAAGACACCCTCCTCATTCAGGATCGTGTCGAGGCGGCTGCATCCCCGGAGCTCGAGAATCCGGTGGGCTTCCAGTGTGGCCTCTGAGAGATCCTCCATGAGAGATCCGGGCAGGGGCACCGGACAAATATGTCTGGAACCTCCGGGAGCGTATTTGGAGGCATAGGTGTAGAAGGGTTCGTCTCCCCGGGGAATGATCTCGATGGCCCCCAGGAATCTGTCAGAGAGGACGGCGGACTGGATCTCCCTGCCGGGAATGCACTGTTCGACAAGCACCCAGGCGGAATACTGACCGGCCTCGGAAACGGCCTCGGGAAGATCTTCCCGACGTTCGATCCGGCGAACCCCAATGGAAGACCCTCCTGACTCGGGCTTGACCATATAGGGAGGGTCGAAGGAGATGCTGTCGGTACGGAAAGCGGCTCCCATCCTGTGGGCATATGTCAGGGGAACGGCCAGACCCCTTTCCCGGAAGAGAGCCCTGGAGCGCATCTTGGACATGCCGATGGCCGACCCGAGAACTCCGGATCCCGTGTAGGGGATTTTCATCGTTTCCAGAAAACCCTGAAGGGTCCCGTTCTCCCCCACTCCCCCGTGGGTGGCGAGAAAGGCCACATCCGGGGAAAAATCCGGGAGAGCGTGGGCCAGCGTCCTGTCAGCCTCGAATTCCCGGACCTCGAAGCCCACCTTCGAAAGGGCCCCGGAGACCGCCTGCGACGACACACGGGAGACCTGGGCCTCCTCCGATTCTCCCCCGCAGAGAACCGCCACCTTGTTTATCCCCTTTTCAATGACCCTCGATACTGTTACCCGTTCCACACCTTCACCTCAGGCTCTAAGAGAATTCCCCAACGTTCCCTGACACGACTGGAAACGTAATCCAGAAGCTCCCGAAAATCTCGTTCGCATCCCCCGCCCGTATTGACAAAAAAATTGGCATGGCGCCGGGACACCATGATTCCTCCCCGGAACTCTCCCTTAAGACCTGTCTCCTCGATAAGGCGCCCTGCCGTATACCCCGGAGGCCCCTTTGAGGGATTCCTGAAAACGGAGCCAAGACTTGGCTCATCAATGGGCTGGGTCCTTTTCCGATATTCGAGATGGTGGGCCAGACCGGACTGGCATTCATCCGGGGGGGCCGAAAATCCTGACAAAAGAACCCCCATCACGACGCTCCCCTCCGGAAGAGGTCCAAAACCGGTCCCTTCCGATCCGGACTCCCTATTCCTGCAAAAGAGGGAAGTCCGGTATCCGTAGCCCATCCTTTCGGCGGGAAGGGTTTCCACCGATCCCGCCGGAGTCATGATCGTCACGCTTCTGCAGAGGCTTGCCCATTCCCGCCCTCCGGCGCCGGCGTTCATGACCGTGGCTCCGCCGACCGTTCCCGGGATTCCGGAGAGGAACTCGAAGCCCCCGATCCCGCGCCGGGCTGCTTCACGGGCAAGGGCGGGAAGGGGATAGCCTGCATCGACATAGACTTCTCCTTCCTCCCTCCATCGGCAGCTTGAGGACAGATCTGCCGATTCAAGGCGCACCAGGGTCCCCTCGAGACCGCGGTCCGGGAAAAGGATATTGCTTCCCCGTCCGACAAAATGGAGAGGTCCCGGGATCTCCTCCTGGCTTCTCAGGGAGAAAACCTCTTCCATTTCCGCAAGGCCGGAGACGGAGATGACGGCCGAGACAGGGCCTCCGATCCGGATTGAGGAAAAACGGCTCAGACGTTCACGGGGTCGGATTCGCGAGCGGCAACTGAGACCGGCTCCCACAGAAGGAATTCCTTTCCAAGGCGAGTGATGTCCCCCGCGCCCAGCGTCAGGAGGAGGTCCCCCGGCTTCAGCAGGGAGACAAGACGGTCCATCCAGCATTCCCGCCGGGGTTCATAGTCCACCTTCTCGCCCCAGCGGTCCCGCATCTTCTGATAGAGGCCTTCCCCGGCGACACCGGGAATCGGCTCCTCTCCCGCCGCATAGATTTCCGTCACCAGAATCCTGTCGGCATCCCCAAAGGCGTCCACAAAGGCGTTCTGAAGATCCCTGACCCTGGTAAAGCGATGAGGCTGGAAGACGGCAACGATACGTCTCTTCGGATAGGCAAGACGGGCCGCTGACAGGGTCGCCCGAATCTCTGTGGGATGATGGCCGTAGTCATCCACAACCAGGACACCGTCCTTTTCCCCAAGAATCGTGAACCTTCGTCCCACGCTGACAAAGCCGGCAAGGGCCTTTTGCATGGTTTCAGGGGCGATTTCCAGGCAGGTCCCTACGCATATCGCCGCCAGGGCGTTCAGGATGTTGTGGATCCCTGGCACCTTGAGCGAGAATCTTCCCCAGAAGGATCCATCGACCATGACGTCGAAGGCCGATCCTACACCCTCATAGGCGATGTTCACCGCCCGGATCCGGGCCTCCTGGGAGAGCCCGTAGGTCAGCGGGACGGTCGAGAGGCGCTCCACCACGGACACGACCCCCGGATCATCAATACAGAGAACGCCGATCCCCCCGGTCTCTCCGGCATCAAGATAGGTGGCAAAGGCCTCGACCAGGGTTTCGAAGGTGCCATAGAAGTCCATGTGTTCACGATCAATATTGGTCACGACGCGGATCCGGGGTTCGAGCTTCAGGAAGGATCCGTCGCTTTCGTCCGCCTCCGTAACGAAATAGGGAGATTTGCCGACGAGGGCGCACCCAGGAAAGGTGCTGACTCTTCCCCCCACGACGCAGGTCGGGTCAAGTCCCGCGGCAAGAAGGACTGTAGCGATCATCGATGTGGTGGTGGTCTTTCCGTGGGATCCGGTCACGGCTATCCCGAAGGCGGGATTCAAAAGTTCTGCCAGGATGTCTCCCCGATGGACCACGGGAATCCCCCGGGTAATGGCTGCTGTCCACTCGGGATTCCCTGTCCTTATCGCCGACGAGACGACGACCCGGGCCACCCCGCTCAGATTGGCGGCGGCATGGCCCTCCATGATGGTCGCCCCTTTTTCCGCAAGCCTCCGGGTACAATCATTCGTCCCGATATCAGATCCCGAGACGGCAATGCCGCGCTCCAGGAGAATTTCGGCGATAGGAGCCATCCCCGCGCCGCCAATTCCGATAAAATGAACTTTTTTGCCGGTTTTTTTGCGCATCGCGCCCTCCGAGGTTTCTTCCATTATTGTACTGAATTGGGCTGCATGTTCCAAGACATTCCAGAAACACAAAAAAAAGAATCAATAAAAATTATTCTCTTCATTTTTCCATTGCCAGGAGCCAGTCGTCCGCCGAAACCGCCGGAGAGATGGCCCACGCCGTCCCGGCAACGACAAAAAGCTTGTCCCTATCTTCAAGGATTTTTACCAGGTCCCGGGTTCGGTCCTCCGGATCTTCAAGCCAATCTTCAGGCCAGTACCACCCTCCCCCTTCCCTTTCGAGGACCCGGGCATTCTTCTCCTGATGTCTTCCTGCGGAATGGGGAAAGGGAATATAAATGGCCGGCGTTCCCGAAGCTGTCATTTCCGCAATCGTCATGGCCCCGGCCCTACAAATGACAAGGGTCTGCTCCCTCAGAAGAGCCGATATTCCCGGCAGGAAGCCTTCCACCCTTGCGGAGACCCCAAGACTTCGGTAGGACTCTCGTGTCTCTTCCGTCCAGCGTTCCCCGCTCTGATGCAAGATCTCTATCGGCCAAACGGAGCTGTTTCTCAAGCTCGCGAGAATTCCGGGAATTTTTTTATTGAGGGAGCGGGCTCCCTGGCTTCCCCCCATGACCAGGATTTTAGGAGGATTTTGAAAAAATCGCTCCCGGAAAGGCCTTGGCCCCCGCACCTCCCCGCCGACTGGAATTCCCCCCGAGACGGCCCCGTTCCTGCCGGCAAAGATCGTCCGGGAAGCCAGCGGACGAAGAAAGCGGTTGGCCAGACCCGTGACCCTGTTCGGCTCCAGAAGGACGATGGGAATCCCCTTGAGGCGGGCGGCGAGCACCACGGGGACCTGGACATACCCCCCGGTCCCGATGACAAGATCCGGGCGGATTTCCCCAAGAATTTTCATGGCAGAAGGAATCCCCGCAAAAATTTTTCCAAGGCCATAAATCCTCCCCCTGAGGCTTTTCCCCACAACCCCTCCGGAGCTGACCGGAAAGAAAGGGATTCCCGACTCCCTTGAAAGCCTTGATTCGAGACCTCCCGGCCCCCCGGCGTAGAATACGGGCCCTCCTCCTCGCCTCCTGTGAGCCAGGGCAATCTCGATGGCCGGGATGACATGGCCTCCCGTTCCTCCCCCTGTCACAAGAAGACGAGACTCCGGTCCATAAAGTCTTCCCAAGGAGCTAAGCCTCCTCTTCCATCTTCTGGCCTTCCTCGCCTGACCTGGCCTGGTAGCGCGAGACAGACAGGATAATCCCGATTCCCCAGGCATTGGCCAGAAGGGAGGATCCGCCGAAGCTCATGAAGGGAAGGGGAATCCCCTTCGTCGGAAAAACGCCGGTCACAACCCCAAGATTCATAATGGCCTCAAGAACGACCGACAAGGTCAGCCCCTGGACCAGGATCCGGCCCAGAAAATCCGGAGAGCGGGCCGCCGCCCGCATGCCGAGATAGAAAATTCCACCGTAGACCGCCACCACCGCCACAGACCAGAAAAATCCCAGCTCCTCTCCCACGAGGGCAAAGATGAAGTCCGTCCCCGGCTCCGGCAGGACCCCTCCCCCGATCCAGTCGTGTCCCAGCCCCTGGCCCCACAGCCCGCCTGAGCCGATGGCCACGAGACTTTGTCCCAGCTGGGTCCCGAGAAGAGAGGCAGGTCGGTGGGTCTGGGAAAAGTTGTGGAACCGCGCAAGGGCATAGGAATGATGGATGAGAAAGAGCGTGGCCGACACGGCAAGGAGAAGAATGAGGAGGGCCAGCTGGCGGAAAGAGACGCCCGCCAGAAAGAGCATGGCCCCGATGACGATGACGATGAAGAGATCCGAACCAAAATCCGGTTCATGGAGAATGATGGCAAGGTAGGGAAGCATGAGAAGGGCAAAACCCAGAGTCTTGGGAAGACGGAGGGCAAAGGGACGATTGTCCAGAACCTTCTGCTCGCTTCTTTCTCTCGCGAGAAGGGAGGCCATGAGGATGACAAGAACCACCCGCGCAAGCTCCGAGGGCTGGAGAGTCATGAATCCCAGATGAACCCATCGTCTGGCTCCGTTGAGCACCACCCCCACGTGGGGGACCATCAGGAGAAGAAGGCCGGCGAGACCCCCCACCCATAACGGGATCCTTCGTTTCACCCATACATGATAGTCGATCCGGGAGACGGCGAACATCACGACCAGAGCAATGGCCGTCGACAGGATCTGCCTCGTGAAAAGCTGATAGGGGGAGTTGAGGGAGAGGCGGGCAGACATGACCAGCGCCACTCCCAACATCATGAGGAGAAAGACCAGGATGGCCAGGGCTCCGTCCATTGCGCCCGACGGGAATGGACCGCGTCCGGCAAGGGGCCGGGAGAGGGCTGAGTCAGGGGTCGGACCTGTGATCCGTGTCATGATCCTTGCCTCCCTTTTTCCCCGAACTGCTCTTCCAGACGCCTGACGGCCTCCCTGAAGCTCTCCCCCCGTTCTTCATAGCCGTGAAACATGTCGTAACTCGAGCAGGCCGGAGAGAGGAGGACCGTCTCGCCCGGGTCTGCGATTGAGAAAGCCCGGGCCACCGCCTCCTGGAAGTCGGAGGCCTCCTCAACGGGTACATGGGGGGAAAGCTCCCTTCGAATCTTTTCCCGGGCCTCCCCAAGAACCACCACCTCTTTCACATGGCGCCTGATTCCCGGAACGAGCGGAAGATAGGAGCCTCCCTTGTCCCGCCCTCCCAGGATCAGGACTGTCGTCGGACGGCCCGAATCGGGGAGACCGGCCAGGGCGGCCTCAACGGCCCCGACATTGGTGGCCTTCGAGTCGTTGACAAAGGTGACGCCCCGAACCGTGGCGATCCGTTCCATCCGGTGGGGCAGGCCGGTGAAGGAGGCGATCCCCTGTTCCAGAAGGGGAAGAGGAATCTGACGCCCCCTCCCGAGCAGGAACAGGATCACGGCCAGGACGGAAAATCCCAGGTTTTCAAGATTCCCCCCCCCCGAAAGCCTGAAGTTCCGGGTGGAAATCTGCCACCCGGAAGGAACTCCCCCAATTCCGGAGATTTCGAGCCGGTCAGGATGGATCCGGACGGCCGGGGCCTCTCCGAATGAGGTATGGGGGCTCTCCGAATGTGTGACGAAGGCGGCTTTTGCCGCTCCTCTCTTGCGTCCATTCCGGTAATCCTCCTGCCCCCCGTTCCAAATGACCGTCGTCTCCTCTCCAAAAAGGGAGACGGCGCGGAGTTTGGCCTCTCGATAAAGGTCATAATCTCCGTACCGGTCCAGGTGATCGGGGGTAATGTTGAGGAGAAGGTAGAGACTTGGGGAAAAGGCCTGCATGGATTCCGTCTGAAAGCTCGAGACCTCGATGACGCCACAATCGTAGGGGGAGTGGCCGCCACTCTGGAGAACCTGGCGGACCCCCTCGGACAGGGGTGTGCCGAAATTTCCTCCGATGAAGGGGGAATGTCCCACCACCGAAAGAAGATGGCCCACAAGGGCCGTCGTGGTCGACTTTCCATTCGTTCCGGCAATGGCGATGACGGGATGGGGCCAAAGGGAGGCCGCCCATTCAAGCTCCCCCCTGACGTGGGCCAGCGGAGGAGCCACAACCTCCCCGGACCAGCGGATGGGGGGGATACCGGGGCTCATGATCACCTTGCAGGGAGATTCCCGGATCCAGGGGCCGATCGTCCGATCTCTCAGAATATGGCCTCCCCGGGATCGGAAGCGTCCCCAGTCCACCGAGGAAAACGACCCGGAGTCGTCATCAACGACGGACACCTTGGCACCAAGATCGGCCGCCAGATTGGCGGCCGACAAACCCGAGCGTCCGCCTCCGACAACCAGTACCTCCGATCCCCTGGCAATAAATTCCTCCATCGTCCTTCCTCTTCCTACCTGAGCTTGAATGTCGACAGTGCAATCAGCGCAAGAACCACCGAAACGATCCAGAACCGGACGATGACCTTCGGTTCGGAGACACCGCCCAGCTCGAAATGATGATGGATCGGCGCCATCCGGAAGATCCTCTTCTTCCGTAGCTTGAAGGAGGAGACCTGCAGGATGACCGATAGGGCTTCAGCGACGAAAATCCCGCCGACAATCAAGAGAAGGAGTTCCTGGCGGGTCACGATCGCGGTCATTCCGATCGCTCCCCCGATCGCGAGAGAGCCCGTATCTCCCATGAAGACCTGGGCCGGAAAGGTGTTGAACCAAAGGAATCCCAGGGCCGCTCCAACCATCGCCCCCATGACCACGGCGAGCTCTCCGGCTCCCGGAACCTCGAGAATCTTCAGGTAGGAGGAAAAGACATGATGTCCCACCAGGTAGCTGATCACCACGAAGGAGAGGCTCACGACGATCGTCGGACCGATGGCCAGACCATCAAGGCCATCGGTCAGGTTGACGGCATTGGCTGTGCCGACAAGGACCAGGACGAGAAAGGGGATGAAAAAGCCACCCAGGGCAGGGTTCAGGGTTTTGAAGAAGGGGACCTCGATGCGGGTATCGCCAGAGACACTGCTAAAGAACCACAGGGAGAGCAAAAGGGCCACACCGACCTGGAGGGAGAATTTCTGGCGGGCGGACAAGCCCTTTGAACGCTTCCTGACGACCTTGAGGTAGTCGTCCGCAAAGCCGATCGCCCCGTTCGCAAGAAGGCTCGCGATGACCATCCAGACGAACCGGTTGGTGAGGTCGGCCCAAAGAAAAACTGAAAACAGCAATGATCCGGAAATGAGGACCCCCCCCATGGTCGGCGTTCCCTGTTTGGAGAGATGGCTCTGGGGTCCGTCATCCCTGACCTCCTGGCCGATCTGCAGACGCCTAAGCGCCCTTATCAGCACAGGCCCCACCAGGAGGGCAAAGGCCAGGGCCGTGAGCGTGGCGTAGATCGAGCGAAAGGTGATGTACCGAAAGACATTGAGGACCGGCATCATGTGGTGGAGGTAAAAAAGCTGATAGAGCACGGTCTAAATCCCTTCAAGAAGAGGCGCCACCACCTCCTCGAGTTTCATTCCCCGAGACCCCTTGACCAAAAGGACATCCCTCCCGGCAGGTCCCCGCCCGCGGCGCAGGTCTTCCGCAAATTCCCCGGCCTCCCGGATTCTTTCCGGCTCTCCTCCTCCCTGCCTGAAACCGCGCTCAAAGAACTCCCGTTCCTTCCCTCGATACCAGATCCTTTCGAGACCCAGGCTAGCGATCTGGCGGCCGATCTCCTCATGGTAGATGGCCGCCCCGGAACCCAGTTCGAGCATGTCTCCCAGAACCGCGAAGCAACGGGCCCCCTTTCGGACTTCACATTCGCGACCGAGCCAGTCGATCGCCTCACGCATCGAGGCCGGATTGGCATTGTAATGATCGAGAAGGAGAAGAACGCCCGACGGATGGTTCTTCCGCTCCATCCTTCCGGGCAAACCGTCATAACCGGAAAGACGTGCGGCTCCCGCTCCCGGATCGAGGTTAAGAGCGTGGATTGCAAGAAGGGCCAGGAGCGAGCACCAGGCCAGGGCAAGGGAGGGCCGTGATAGGGGGATTTCAACCCCCCATTGGTCGACCCTGAGGACCATGAACGAGCCAGTCCGAAGGGAGGCCGATACGGTCCCCGGTCCTTTCGATCCCCCCTCCAGAGAGCCCACAAGGATCTCCCTTTGGGGATCCCGGAAAAGAGAGTCGGAGGCAAAATCCTGTCGCACGGGAGACGGCACCACAAGACTTCCCCCGGGAAGGACCGCCCGGAGAAGCTTCGACTTTTCTGCCCAGACAGCCTCGATCGTTCCAAGATTCTCGAGATGCCCCGGGGCAATGGCCGTCACGATCCCCACGTCGGAGCGCAAAAGCCCTGCGAGATAATCCATGTCCCCAGGCTTTCTCACTCCGACCTCGAGAACGCAGAAATTATAGTCCCGGGGCCAGGAGAGAAGGGTCAGGGGGACCCCGATCTCGTTGTTTTCATTTCCCAGGCTTGCATGGGCGCCACCTTCCGGCATCAGTCCCATCCGCAGGAGCTCCCGGGTGGTGGTCTTTCCGACAGAGCCCGTCAGGGCCACCAGCCGGTGGCCGGCGCTCCTGTGGGAGTCCAGGGCGAGACGAGCCATTTCGCGAAGGGCCAGGGCAGTATCCCGGACAAGAAGCTGCGGAAGGGAAGAGCCGGCAACGGGCCGCTGGACGACAGCAAAGAGGGCTCCCTTCATGCGGGCCTCCTCGAGATGGTCATGGCCGTCCGTCCGGGCCCCCGGAAGGGCCACGAAGACATCCCCTTCCCGTATTACACGGGAATCGCTCCGGGCATTGATCCACTCAAGGCCTTCCGGGCTTTCGGGACGGTTGATCCACTCTCCCTCAAGCATCCCGGCCGTTTTTTCCGGAGAAATGAAGGGAGCTGTCATGGCAAGGCTCCTTCGGAATTTCCCGTCAGACATTCCCTGGCGACAAGCCGGTCGTCGAAGGAGGTTTTCGTCTTTCCCAGAATCTGATAGGGTTCGTGTCCCTTCCCGGCGATCAACACCGCATCCCCCGGACGCGCAGCGGAAATCGCGAGTCCGATGGCCCGCTTGCGGTCTGCCTCCCGGACAAAACTCTTCCCCGTTTCCCGAATGCCCGGCTCCACCTCGTCCATGATCGCCCCGGGATCTTCCGTCCGGGGATTGTCCGAGGTCAGGATCACGAGATCCGAGAGCAGCCCCGCCACCTTTCCCATCCGGGGACGCTTTCCTCGATCCCGGTCTCCCCCGCATCCGAACACGGTAATGATCCGTCCTGAGGTCAGGGGGCGAAGAGCCGACAGGATATTCCGCAAGGCATCGTCGGTATGGGCATAGTCCACAATCACGGCAAATTCTCCGCCCGGATTGACCCGTTCGAAGCGGCCAGGAACACCGGCCAGGGTTCGGATTCCTGCCTCGATCGTGGCCGCCGGAATCTCCAGATGAAGGGCACATCCGATGGCGCCCATGATGTTCTGAAGATTGAAGTCACCCGGAAGTGAAGAGGCGACGCGGATCTTCCCCCCCGGAACCTTTATCGTCCCCTCGATTCCATCAAGGCTTATACGAACCTCTTCCGGATGGATCTCGAAGGAGCGGTCGTGCCCATAGGACAGGACCTTCCTCCCGCTCCCCCGGAGGGTGGCCAGGAGCCTCCTGCCGTAGGGATCGTCGCCGTTGACAACAACCCCGGGCCAACTTCCGTCGGGATTGGTCCAGAAGATGAGGCGTGACTTTGCCAGGAAATAGTCCTCGAAGGTCTTGTGGTAGTCGAGGTGATCCCGGGTCAGGTTCGTAAAGTGGACGGCGGCAAAGCAGGTTCCGGCCACCCGCTCCTGATCGAGAGCATGGGAGGAGACCTCCATCGATATCGCTTCCATTCCGTTTGCCCTGGCCCGGGCAAAGGATTCCTGAAGGAAAAGAGCCCCCGGAGTCGTCTGAGGGGCCTCGACCATCCCGTCTCCCAGGTCGAACCAGACGGTTCCGATCAGGCCCGTCCTCTTTCCGGAAGCCTCGAGGATTCCCCGTGTCAGGAAACTCGACGTAGTTTTTCCATTGGTTCCTGTCACCCCGACGATGGACAATGTCCGGCTCGGATGGTCCCACCAGGCCGAGCCGATGACTCCCGCGGCCTCCTGGATATGGGAAGTGGCACAGACAGGGATGTCGGACCCCCATTCGCCGAGCCTATGGACCACGGAGGGAAGGTGCCTGTCCGGAACAAGGAGAAGGGTGGCCCCCCTGTCGACCGCCTCGCGAAGATGAAGGTCATTGTAGGTTGCGCCGCACCTCAGGATGAAAAGATTCCCCGGTTCCACCGCCCTCGAGTCGTCAGTGAGGCCGGATAAGGATTCCGGCAGATGGCCCAATACGGGAGGAGGAAGACATCGACCCATCCACTCCCTTCCTCTTTCCGTTCCAGCTTCACTGGTCATGCCTTTGCCCCCTGTCGATTTGTCCCAAAGTTCCCCGAGTCATTCTAATCAAACATCGTCCCTCTTCCCATGACGCAGAGCACAGTTTCTCCGTTTTGCAGACATTCAGTGTCCCAGCGGAAGATCGGCTCGGGCCACTGTTTTGCCCTCTCCACGGCCGCTGGCGGGAATTCTGAAATGAACAAGCGCCATTTCCGCCACCTTACGGAACAGCGGAGCCGCGACGGTTCCTCCCCAGGAGATCCCCTTGGGCTGAATCACGACGACCAGAACCACCAGCCTGGGATTATCCACTGGAAGAATACCCACAAAGGAGTCCACGGTCTGCGTTCGGGAATAGGCATGTTTTTCCGGATCGTAGACCTCCGCCGTCCCGGTTTTCCCGGCGACGTCAAATCCCGTGATGGCCGCATTCGCCCCTGTGCCGTCGGGTGCGACCACCCCGGTCAGAAGGGAGAGGAGCGTGCGGGAGGTCTCCCGGGAGATGACGCGCCGGACATTCCGGGGTTTGTGTTCGTACAGGACCTTCCCTGAAGGGCTCACAACACGGGAAACCATGAAGGGACGCATCAGTGTCCCCCCGTTGGCGATGGCACTCACGGCAGTCGCAAGCTGGATGGGAGTCACACCGATTTCCTGACCCATGGCCAGGGTGTATAGGGAGCGCTTCGACCAGAAGCGGGTTCCACGGAAAAATCCCCGGGATTCCCCTGGAAAATCGATCCCCGTCCTCTCCCCGAATCCGAAGGCACGAATGTAGTGTTCGAATTTGTCAGGACCCAGCCGCAAGGCCACCTGAGAGATTCCGATGTTGCTCGAATGGGAAAGAATTCCGGATAAAGTCAAGGTCTTATAGGGCTCCGCATCATGAAGGATTCCTCCGGGAATCGGCATGGCGCCGTTATAGCAAAAAAAGGCGTCATCAAGGGAGACCCTGTGATCGTTGAGCGCCGCGCTTGCGGTGACCAGCTTGAAAATGGAACCGGGTTCGTAGACGAGAGAGACTCCCGGAGAAGGGCCCGCCCATCGACCCGTGGCTCGGGCGGCCAGGGCCAGGACGGCCCCGGTCCGCGGGTCCATGACCAGGACGATTCCCCCCTGGGCATTGACCGATCGGACCTCTTCGTCAAGGGCATCCTGGGCGTATTCCTGGAGACTTGCGACCAGGGTCGTTTCGATCGTGTTTCCTGAAAGGGCATCCGGAGAGGAGGATTCTGTCTGGAAGTAGGAACGGCCCCTTGCAGAGACCTCCCGGACGATCTTTCCTTTCTTTCCCCTCAAAAACTGGTCGTACCCCTTTTCCAGTCCGGAAACGGCCGTTCCGTCGGATCGGACATGGCCGACAACCGAGCGAAAAATGGACCCATAGGGATAGGTCCGCCTCTTTTCAGACAGGATATAAAGTCCCCTGATCCTTTTTCCAATGCGGCGGCGTTCCTCGTCGGAAATTCCATGCTTGATCCACACGAACCGTTTTCTGGCCGAAATTTTCTTCCGGATGACCTCCCGCGGGATTCCGAGAATGGGTGACAGTTGGGAGGCAAGAAGGGAAGGGTTTTCGTAATGTCTGATCTGGAGAGGGTCAGCGGCAAGGCTCGGGACGGAACGGTTATCGGCCAGCGGTCGACCGTCGGCGGACAGGATCGTCCCCCTAGCCCCCTCCACAAGAGCCAGGCGTTCCCGTTCGCTCCGAGAAAGAGTGTCATAGAGGGGAGCGTCCAGGACCTGGAGAATGAAGAGACGTCCGAGGATGACGGCAAAACCTGCCATGACAAGGATGACTGCTACGGTTGTCCGTCTCTTCATAGGGAAGACCCCAAGGACGACGCAAGATCAGTCGCCCGGGAATGATTGTTGATCGGATTTAAGGGAGATAAAGCACCTCCGCCGGCAAGGCCCTCTCCAGGTGGTTCGCATGGGCATATCCGCGGAGCCGGGCCTCCCTCGTCAGGGAGATCATCTCTTCTTCGAGCTCTTTTTCCCGGGATTCGCTCTTTGCAATTTCCTCATTGAGCAGAGTCACACGCCGCTTGATGCGAACCGATTCGATGCTCACGGACATCGCAAGCAGAAGAGCCAGCAAACCGCCGACAAAAAACATGAACGCCAGGGACCTTCTTTTCCAGAAGGCCGTCCCTTCGCTAGCGTCCGACAAAGGAGACCCCCCTCATCCTGGCACTGCGGGCTCGGGGGTTTTGAAGGATTTCCTCCTCCCCCGGCTGCAGGGACTTTCGGAAAAGAAAGCCGGCCGCATCTTCAGAGACCCATTTCCTGAAAGTGCGTTTTACGATCCGGTCCTCCCCCGAATGAAAGGAGAGGACCAGAAGCCTCCCCCCTTTTTCTTCCAAGACCTGTCGGGAGCCGGCCAGGGAACGCTCGAGATTTTCATATTCCCTGTTGACCCGGATCCGGAAGGCCATGAAGACCCGGGTGGCCGGATGCCTTCGGCTCCTCCGGAATCCCTTGCGGTAATAGACTCCGGAGACGAAGGCGGCGAGCTCCACGGTCGTTCTCGGAAGCCTTCCGGATTTTCTGGCCTGAACGAGAGCCCGGGCAACGGGAAATGCCAGGAGTTCGTCTCCCTCTGATAAAATATCGGCCAGTTCCTCTTCGGAAGCCCGCTCCAGAAGCTCTCCGGCGGTTTCTCCCGAAGTCGGGTCCAGGCGCATGTCCAGGGGCCCTTCCTCCGAAAAAGACAGCCCCCGCTCGGCCTCTTCTCCCTGAATCGTCGACCAGCCCAGGTCGAACAGGATTCCGGATATGCTGACCCGGGCCCTTTGCACATGCTCGGCAATATCCGCATTGTTTCCGTGGATCACCTTAAACCGGCCGGCAAAGGCCTCACCCGACTCTTCCAGGAAGCGGTCCACGGCACTCCTGTCCCGGTCGATGGCCAGAACCAGCCCTCCCCGCTCAAGAATCGCCCGGGAATGGCCTCCTCCCCCCAGGTTGGCGTCGACATACCAGAGATCCTTGCGAATATCGAGCCAGTGCATGGTTTCTGAAAGCATGACAGGACGATGGCCCGGTCCGTCAGGAGACTCCTTCAAAAAAGCCCCGAAAGTTTTTGGGTCACCGACCGGACCTTTTCCGGACCGGTGGCCGATCCCAACCGTTCTCCGTTCCACATTTCGAACTTGTGAAGAAGTCCGACAAACCAGACCTCGTGATCAAGCCCGGCATAATCCCTGAGAGGGGGCGGAACGAGAATGCGGCCCTGACGGTCAAGGACTCCTTCCGAAGCCCAGCCGACCATGAACCGGAGATAGGTCCGGAGATCATCGTTCATCTGGGGAAGCTCTTCCCACTTGCGCTCAAGCTCGATCCAGGCGGGTTCGGGATAGACAACCAAACAACCTTCGGGATCAACGCTCATGACAAGGCGAAGGTCTTCTTCGTTTCCTCCCATCGCTTCGCGAAAACGCTGGGGGATCGCGACCCGTCCCTTGGCATCCAGACTATGAAGAAATCGTCCGCGGAAAAATCCCATCCACTTACCCCCACCTTTCCCCACTCTTCACCCCTCATTATAGAGAGAGGATTAAAACTGTCAATATTTACCCACCAATTTTTTTCCGTCATTTCATGGGTTTTGATGGAAGACTGTCATGTTTTTCAAGGGATTCATGCTTGAAGAAGAGGAGAGTGTGTGCGAAAATGAGACCAGATAAGAACCCATGACAGGAGGAGTCAATGCCGATCTACGAATATTCCTGCAATACCTGTGGCAACGTATTTTCCAAGCTTCAGTCGATCAGGACCGGCCCGGGGGAAACGGAATGCACGAAATGCAAGAGTCTCGACCTCAGAAAGATTCCCTCATCCTTTGCCAGCGCCGTGGCAGGAGCTCCCGGATCAGAATTTGCAGCTCCTGCGACCCAGCCCTCCGGAGGGGGAGGCTGCTGCGGAGGAGGATGCGGGTGCGGGTGAGGATCGACAATCTTCTGAAAGACTTTTGATGAAAAAATTTTTTCTCCTGGAGGCGAAAGGGGCGGGTCTCGCTCTCCTGTCCCTGATCCTTCTTTCCGCCTGTACGATCCGGACGCATTCTCCCTTGAGCTTCCGGCCTTCGGCCCCGGTGATGGAAGAAAAGAACGGCATCACCTACATCCTTCTCCCGATCGAGATCGAGGACAAAGGGGCGAGGACACTTCGGATCCATCTTCGGGAAAACATTCTTGACCTGACGGCAAACGATCAGCACTTCCGCCTAAGAGGGAAGAAAAGTTACCGTTTCATCCTCAAGAATGCCAGCAAGCCCTTCAAGAACCTCTATCCGGCCTCGTGGAAATCCGACTGGACGGACCATTATATGTCCCACCAGGACTGGGTCGTTCCAGCCATTTCCAAAAAAATCGTTCCACTTCTTTTCATTCTTCCGGGTCCACCCCCGGTCCCCCGGAAGCTTATCCTTCACCTGTCCTACTCCTATCCCCAGACAGCCACCTTCGACGAGGTCAGGCTTGTGGTTCCCCTCCCGGGGGGAGCCGCACCCTCGAATCATTACACCTCTTCCGGCGAATAGCCTCAGGACTTCCTGAAATCAGAAAAGGCCTTCCCTTGGGAAGGCCTTTCTCTCTTGCGACCCGGCAGAAATCAGGCCAACTTCTTGAGTTCTCCCAGAATTTCCTGATCGTCACGGGCTGTCAGGATCTCCTGAACCTTCACATACCGGACAATTCCCTTTTTGTCGACAATCACCGTTGCCCGTTTGTTGATATTGGCCTCTTCGATATAGAGCCCATATTCCTTGCAGACCGTCCTTTTGATGTCGGACAGAAGCGTCTGCTTGAGCTTCAGGGCCTCCCTCCAGGCCTTGTGGCAGAAGGTGCTGTCGGTGCTGATGCCCAGGACGACCGCATTGGCATCCTCGAAACGGGGAAGATCATTTGAAAAGCAGGTATTTTCATTGGTGCAGATGGGGCTCCAGTCAAGGGGATAGAAAGCCAGGACAACATTTTTCTTCCCCCGGAAGGAGGAGAGGGTCACAGGCTTCTTGTCCTGATCCTCGAGAGTAAAATCCGGAGCCACATCCCCGACCTTGATTTCAGAGGCCATATCGTTTCCCTTTCAGATTTTGTTGAGTCCAGTTAACCGTGACAGGCCGGAACCCGTCGATAAGAGCCTGATTTGAGCGTCTCGGCCACGGTTTGTCCGATCACGGACGGATTGTCGACCACAATGACCCCATAGGATTCCAGGGCCTTCATCTTGTCCCGGGCCGATCCCTTGCCCCCCGAGACAATGGCACCGGCGTGGCCCATCCGGCGCCCGGGAGGAGCCGTCAATCCGGCGATAAATCCGATAATTGGCTTGGTCATATGGGCGCGTGCAAAGGCAGCGGCCTTCTCCTCGTCTTCCCCGCCGATTTCGCCAATCATGACCACCGCTTCCGTTTCCGGATCCTTTTCGAAAAGAGCCAGGACTTCCCGGAAGTTGAGCCCCCGGATGGGGTCCCCTCCGATTCCCACGCAGGTGGATTCCCCGAGACCAAGCTGGGTCAGCTGCCACACCGCCTCGTAGGTGAGGGTGCCGCTTCGCGACACAACGCCAACGCGGCCACGCTTGTGAATGTAGCCGGGCATGATCCCGATCTTGGCACCGTCCGGCGTGATGATGCCGGGACAGTTGGGACCTATGAGCCGGATGGTTTCGCCTTCTTCGTTTCTGATATCGAGAATGCGTCGGACGCGCATCATGTCCTGAACCGGGATCCCTTCCGTGATGCAGACGATAAGTTCGATGCCGGCATCCGCCGCCTCAAGAATGGCATCTGCGGCAAAGGCAGGGGGAACAAAGATCAGGGAGACGTCCGGATGGACGGCTTCCACGGCATCCCGGACTGAATCCCACACGGGGAAGCCTTCGTGAACAGTCCCTCCCTTTCCGGGGGTGACCCCGCCCAGAACCAGGGTCCCGTATTCCCGGCAGGCCATGGCGTGGTAACTGCCCTCCTTGCCGGTAATGCCCTGCACGATGACCCGGGTCGACCGGTCGACAAGAATGCTCATTTTGCTCCTTTCACGGCCAGAACGATTTTTTCCGCTCCCTCGAATAGCTCTTCGGCGACCTGCAGATTCAGTCCCGAATCCCTCAACATTTCTCGACCTTCCTTGGCATTGGTCCCCTGGAGCCGGACCACCAGAGGGACATGGAGTTTGACATCCTTCGCCGCCGCGATGATGCCTCCCGCAATCCGTTCGCACCGGACAATCCCGCCAAAGATGTTGACAAAAATTCCCTTGACAGCCGGATCCCCAAGAAGGATTCTGAAGGCCTGTTCGACAGTCTCCTTGCTGGCCCCTCCTCCCACGTCAAGGAAGTTGGCCGGCGTTCCCCCCGCCAGGGCAATGACATCCATCGTGGCCATCGCCAGTCCGGCCCCGTTGACCATACAGGCGATCGACCCATCAAGCTTGACGTAGTTGAGTCTGTGTTTCGAGGCCTCGATCTCGAGCTCGTTCTCCTCGAACAGATCCCTGAGGGCCAGCACCTTGTCCTGACGATAGAGGGCATTGTCGTCAAAGGAGACCTTCGCGTCGAGGGCCAGAAGCCGTCCCTCGCCTGTCAGTATCAGGGGATTGATTTCGACCATCATGCAGTCGGTCTCCGTGAAAAATCGGTACAGATTGGCGAGAAGGACAGAGAAAGAATTGTAGAGGTTGACAGGCAACCCAAGAAACGCGGCCACCCGCCGGCCGACAAATCCCTTGCATCCGATCTCCGGATCAACAGAAAGAGTCAGGATCTTCTCTGGATGTGAGGCGGAGACCTCTTCGATCTCCATGCCGCCTTCCGTGCTGGCAAGGATCGAGATCCTCCGGCTCGACCGGTCCAGGACCAGGCTCAGGTAGAACTCCCTGGAAATGGCGGCCCCCTCCTCGATCCAGACCTTTCGCACCAGGCGCCCCTCGGGACCTGTCTGATGTGTCACCAGCGTCTTGCCCAGAAGAGCGGCCACAAGGCCGGGAATGTCCGACGTGTTCTTTGCGATCTTGACGCCCCCTGCCTTGCCCCGGCCGCCCGCATGGATCTGGGCCTTGACAGCAAAGACCTGGGCTGTTCCGCCAAAGATCCCCGTCTTGCTCTCGATCAGGGTTCGGACCTCTTCGGCCGAATCCACGACAATCCCGGACGGGACGGACACGCCATAGCTTCTGAAGAGCTCCTTGGCCTGGTATTCATGAATATTCAAGACCTTCTCCTCTCGATAGGATTTGTGATGTTACCGAACGTCGCCTCAGGAATCCTTGCGGCGATAATCGGGAAAAAGAGTCGGTGCTATCGGACGCTCCGCCCCCTCGAATTCCCGGGCCAGGGCCTGCTCGAAGTTCTCGACATGGGCCAGGGAAACCTCTTTCCAGGAGAAAGGGGGCCTTTCCCTGGCTTCTTTCGAGCCCTCAAGCCCCGCCCTTCGTCCAAAGACAAAAAGCTCGAGAAGGGAATTTCCCATGAGCCGGTTGGTTCCATGAAGGCCTCCCGAAGCTTCCCCTGCCACAAGGAGATTCGGAATGGAGGTGTGGGCATTCTCGTCGGTCCTGATCCCACCGTTCTGGTAATGGAGGGTCGGGTAAACGAGGATGGGAACCTTCGTCGGGTCCACATGATGGCGGGTCATCAGTTTGACGATATTCGGAAAGCGCTTGGTGACCGTCCCCTCCCCCGCATCCCTGTCGATCGAGGCCAGGTCGAGGTAGACCCCGAAAGCGCCGGAAGGGGTGGGGACACCCCTCCCCTCCGAACACTCCCGGATGATGGCCGAGGCGACCACGTCCCGGGTTTCAAGTTCATTGACGAAACGGCGGCCCAGGAGGTTGTACATGCGGGCACCCGCTCCGCGGACAGCCTCGGTGATCAGCATCCCGGCCATTTCGGAGGGAAAGATGACACCGGTGGGATGGTACTGGAAGCTGTCGATATGAACAAGCTTTGCCCCCATGCGGTAGGCCATGCACAAACCGTCACCCGTGGCGCCGAAATGATTGGAGGTGGCAAAGCCTCCAAGGTGCAACCGGCCGGTTCCCCCGGTGGCGAGAATGACCGTGCGGGCCTTCACGAAAAAGTTCTTCCGGCTGTCGAGATCCCAGAGAACCGCACCGGCACAGGCTCCTCCAGGCCCCTGCAAGAGTTCAACCGCAGGGGAAAACTCGAGAATCTCGACGGGAGAATTGACGACATCTTCCTTCAGCACCCGGATCAGCTCGAGTCCGGTATAGTCCTTGGCCGAAATCAGTCGGGGACGCGACGTCCCCCCGCCTTTGCGGAGAGAGAGGTTGCCCTGGGGATCCCTGTCGAAAAGGATTCCCCGGGAAACAAGCCATTCCACCATCCGGGGCCCTTCAGAAACAAGAACAGAAAGCAGCGTCGGGTCATTCTCGCCATGCCCCCCCCGGAAGGTGTCCCTGAAATGTTCGACGGGACTGTCTCCCTCTCCCAGGGCCGACTGGATCCCCCCTTCGGCCATGACCGTGTTGGAATCGCCGACCCGAAGTTTTGTCGCGAGAAGAACGCTGACCCCCTGCTCTGCCGCATACAGGGCCGCGGTGATTCCCGCTCCTCCCCCTCCGATAATGAGGACATCGACCTCCCGGTCGGGATGGTCCGGAATGATCCTCGACCCCTGGAGACGGCTTCGAGACTCGAGAAGAGTGGCGATCTCTTCGGGAACAACGGTTCCGGCGTTCGGACCGACCCTGAGGGTCGCCTTGCCTTCGGGCCGGTAGTCGGGATAGTAGGACTTGAGAAGTCTCTGACGATCTTCGGGTGAAAGGGCCGGCGGGGGGGTTTCGTCAAGAACCGGCACTCGGGAATAAAACGATTCGACCAGGTCGGACATTCTAGGATTTGACCTCACATTCTTTTTTGAGTTCAGCGGGAGACAGGCTGAGAAGGTGATTCATTTCCCGGGAAAACGTTCCCGCTTCTATCTCGCCCAACCGTGTCTTGAGATTTGAAGGAAAGGGGAGCTCCTTGGCTCCGTAGGCTCTTCGGGCATAGAGGGCGATTTCATGGGGGGCCATCTCGGCAATGCACCGCGAGACGCACAGGCCGCACATGACACAACTCATCGTCAGTTCGGCGACCGCCTTGAAGTCGCCGAAATTGGCCCTCCATACCGCGTCCCGGACATCGATCCCCTGGGGACAGACTTCGGTGCAGGCATTGCAGTTCCGGCAGGTCGCCGACTCCGGGTAAAAGGTGAACAGCTCCTCCTTTGGATCGGTCAATGCCGCCACATCGTAATGGGCCCTCTGGATGGGATAGGAGTCAAGCATCGAAAAGCTCATGCCGTCCTGGACAAGCGTCTGACAGGCCAGGGCATTCCGAAGGCGGAAATCCCCCTTCATACGGTAAACGGTAGCACAGGCGCCGCACACGCCCCCCAGACATCCGATCCCATGAATGACTTCGTGGCCCGTGTACCACATCGCCTGGACCATCGTCGATCCTGCAGGAACCTCATAATCCCTTCCATTGATTGAAACATGGACCAGAGTTTGACTTTCTTTGGGTAAACTATCCATTGTCTGACTCCGTCGGCTGGCTGAATCCTAAATGAAAGACGCCCTGGGGGAGAACAAAAGGGAAAACCGAACGCATCCCTCCCGACAAGGTTCGTAAAAACAAGAAAAAACGGGGCGTCAATTTGCATGCTCGGGAGTTAAAGTCTACCAGAGAGGGCCTGAGCAATTCAATTGGACGAGGGATGTGACGCGGCCACGAAAAACCCGAGAATGGGGCGGTTCTGACCTTCAGAAAACCTTTGCGAAGTCCCTGAAACCCCCGTCATTTGGAGGGTGGTGATTTTTCCTTGGAGACCCATCCCATCTTCTTTTTCCAGACACGGGGAAGGGTCGGGTCGAGAAATGGCCGTTTTTCTTTGGCTCCAGCAGGGGCAGGGTGGTACTGGATGGCATAGACCCGAAGTATCGTCAGGGCCAGGAGAACCATGACCAGCTCGATATATCGGGAAAGGGGCTCATTCGAGAACCAGGTGACCAGGGTTTCGGAAAGAAGGACCGCCAGGACCGAATCGACAATATACGTCACCTTGACCCGTCCGAGGGTAAAGTAGGTCAGGATCGTTCTTGAGACCTCAAGAAGGGCCAACAGGAGAAGGATGTTGACTAGAAGTGACTTCAGCATCGACAAAAGGCCATTTTTCGCATGGATGAAAGCCTGCTCGATCGTCTCCCAGGTTCCCCAGACCATGGAGAGGAACATGATCATCAGAAGGGTCAGGAGAACGAGCTTGACGCCTCCGAGATACCAGGAGGGAAACTTCTGTTCAATTTCCTCAAGGGGTGGAGGAATGACCGGTTCGATTTTTTCTTCGGCCATGGCTTAGGCGATCCTGTCTCCCAGACCTTAAAAATCCCGTCCGGATTCGTCTTTCACATGGGACATCCTTAAGACAACCTCGTATTCCTTGATATCCTAACAAAAAATGTTCACGGAAACATCAAGAGGGAAAGGAAGGCCTTTCCCTCCTGCACATTGATCCTTAATTAAGACAATGACTTCGACGGAACGGGACGAACAGGGGTCCCATCATAGACATAGGTCCCCTCCTCCAGGCGACGGAAAGGCTTTTCCCGCTCCCACTCCTCGACAACATGCGCCACGAGCCCCGGTATACGGCCAATGATGAAAATTCCCTTACCCGTTTTCCAGGAGAGCCCCATTTCGGAGATAATGGCCGCGATCATCCCGTCGACATTCAAAGGAAGATTCTTTCCGCTTTTGGCCTCGAGTTCGTCTTGAACCGCAACGGCGAACTCCACGAACCGCCCCATATACCCATATTCCTTGGCCAGCTCGAGAAGTCGCATTGTCCTGGGATCACGCTTGTAGAGTTTGTGGCCGTAACCCGGGAGCCTTTTTTTCTTCTTGTCGAAATCCTCGACCACCGCCTTGGCGTGGGCCTTGACATCTACCACATCGGAGGGAAAATTCTCCTGGTATATGCGGGCACATTGTTCGATGGCCCCTCCGTGGGAATCGCCGAGGGTCAGGACACCACCGGCAACTGCGGCATTGAGGGAATTTCCTCCGGAAAAAACAGTCCTGGCCGCAACTACAGATGGAGGTCCGATTCCATTATCGATGCAGGCCACAAGCATGGCCTCCATCATCTTCTTTTCCCTCTCGGTGGGAAGCTCGCCCTTGAGAATCAGATAGATGGCTTCTGCGAAGGAGATTCGGCCAACCAGGTCATCGAGGGGATACCCCCTGACAACGGGCTTGCCGTCCACTTGGCCGCCGACCCTGGTTCGCCATTTTACATCCTTTTCCTCACTGCCCTTGCTCATGCGGGTTCCTTTCTGATTTGAAGAGAGACTGATGGTCCGGTCAAAAAAAGGGCCGGATTTTCTCCGGCCCCCGGTGAATTCTAAAGACAGTTGGACCTACTTGCTCCGGCCCTTCACATAGGCCAATGTTCCCCCTGCACGGACAATGTCAAGGTCGCGGGCGGTAAGAGAATGCTTGACCGGAATGTCGATCTTCTTTGTAAGGTTTTTGAGCACAAGGGTTCCTTTTTCGAGTCCCGAGGTGCTGAACTCGAGCTGGTCATCCCTGTCGATCTTGTCGTAATCGGCTTCGTTCACAAAAGTCAGGGGAAGAATGCCGAAGTTGATGAGATTGGCCAGATGGATTCTGGCGAAGCCCTTCACGATAACCGCCTTGACCCCAAGGTACATCGGGGCCAGCGCGGCATGCTCACGGCTTGAACCCTGTCCATAGTTCGCTCCGCCGACGATGAATCCGCCACCAGCCTCCTTGGCACGCTTCGGGAAGGTCGGATCCACCGATTCGAAAACGTACTGGGAAATGGCCGGAACATTGGACCTAAGGGGCAACACCTTGGCCCCGGCCGGCATGATGTGATCTGTGGTGATATTGTCTCCCACCTTGAGGAGGACCGTCCCCGAAACCGTCTCGGAGATGCGATCCCGGGTCGGAAGGGGCTTAATGTTGGGCCCACGAAGAACCTCGATTCCATGACCGTCCTTGGAGGGAAAGATCATCATTCGGTCATCGAGAACATATTTTTCTGGAATCTCGATATTTTCCGACTTGATTCCAAGATCCCGGGGATCGGTAATCACGCCCGTGATGGCACAGGCCGCAGCCACTTCAGGGCTGGCGAGGTAGACCTTGGCATCCTTGGTCCCGGAGCGCCCTTCAAAGTTCCGGTTGAAGGTCCGGACGGAGACACCTCCGGAAGGGGGGGCAAATCCCATCCCGATGCACGGTCCGCAAGCCGATTCAAGCAGACGGGCTCCTGAGGTGATGAGGTCTCCAAGGACGCCATTCTGGGAGATCATCTCGAGGGTCTGGCGAGATCCGGGAGAAAATCCCAGGCTGACAGAAGGATGAACCGTCTTTCCCTTCATGATAGCCGCGATTCCGAGAAGGTCCTTGTAGGAGGAATTGGTGCAAGAACCGATCGCCACCTGGCTCACGGGAATTCCCTGAATGTCACGGACCTTGACCACATTGTCGGGAGAATGGGGCTGGGCAATCAGAGGCTCAAGAGTGTTGAGATCAATTTCGACGGTTTCATCGTATGTGGCACCGGCGTCGGCTTCGAAGGGGGCGAAATCATTTTCGCGACTCTGGGCCTTCAAGTATTTGCGGGTCTGTTCATCGGAAGGAAAGATTGATGTGGTGGCCCCAAGTTCCGCGCCCATATTCGTGATCGTGGAGCGTTCCGGAACCGACAGTCCCTTCACACCCTCACCGCCGTATTCGAATATCCGGCCGACGCCCCCCTTGACAGTGAGACGCCGCAAAAGCTCAAGGATGACATCCTTGGCCGACACAAAGGGCTGAAGCTTACCCGTGAGCTTGACCAGGACAATTTTTGGCATGGTGGTATAAAAGGGCTCCCCTCCCATGGCCAGGGCCACGTCGAGTCCGCCCGCACCGATCGCAAGCATGCCAAGTCCTCCGTTCGTCGGGGTATGGCTGTCTGATCCGAGGAGGGTTTTCCCAGGCTTGCCAAAACGTTCGAGATGAACCTGATGGCAGATACCGTTTCCCGGGCGGGAGAATACGATTCCATATTTGGCGGCAACAGTTTGAAGATACCGATGGTCATCCGCATTTTCGAAGCCAGTCTGAAGCATATTATGGTCGACATAGGAGACGGACAATTCGGTCTTGACCCGATCGAGACCCAAGGCTTCAAACTGGAGGTAAGCCATTGTCCCGGTCGCATCCTGCGTCAGCGTCTGGTCAATCTTGATCGCGATTTCCTTTCCGGGAACCATTTCTCCGGAAACGAGATGATTCTTGATGATTTTCTGAGTCAGGTTAAGCGCCATTGCTTAATCTCCTTGAGGGGATGGGTCAATACTGTCCGGGATTCTGGAATCGCCTCTCATCCGATGAGGGCACCCGGGCTTCCAAAACGCTCCATTTAAAAAAAAGGACGCGAAACTGGGTCCAAATATTTTACCTGATTTTTTGTCAAAAAAAAGCCCCCATCCCCAGTCCGAAATTTACGGCTGAGAATGGGGGAAAGAACAGGAGATTTTTAAGATAGAAGGAAAAAGTCCTATTATGGCCAGAGATGGGTGTCTGAACCCGGCAACCATGCCTTCATGTGGTTCGCGCTCTCGGCACCCTGCCCGAGAAAAATGATGAAAAAGAGAAGCGCCGCCAGGATGAGAATCCCTCCGACAATCGCAGGTCCTGTCGCCAACTGTGTTCTTTCTTCTGCCATTTTCCCTCACCCCCCTTCGGTTGATTCGCCCCTAGAACGTGGAGTAAAGGGGCTTCACGTGCTCGGTGGTGCTGTCCTCAAAATCCCGAGGAACTCCGAGCGATTCGATTGCCTTGACGAGATCGTGGTAGTAAAAGGCCACCTTCACCGGATACTTCTTTCCGGCCGCCTCAAGACGGGCGATCTTGTCCGTTGCCTTTCCCATACCACGCTCAACGATCGCGCCTGCATGGCCAAAGGCAACGCCTTCCGGCATTCTCTCCTGGAATCTGCCCGAGATGAATGCCGCCACCGGCTTGTCGAAGCCGCCTGCCATAATCAGATCGGCCACCTGTTCTTCGTAGGACCCTCCCGGCTCACCAAGCATGACCACCCCCTTGACCCGGGAATCGCCCTTGATCTCCTGAAGAACATCCGCATAGGTGGTATTCGAAATAATGTCACCGCCGATGGCAAGGGCCATGTAGGTTCCCCATCCACGCCGTTTGAACATTTCGGCTGTGGTTACCGTCAATCCCCCGCTCTTGGAAATGACGACGATCCCGCCATCCCGGAATGCCACCGTAGGATCCTTCCCGCCAATCGCACCGATCCTTCCCACGGAAGGAACGAAGCACCCGAGACTGGTCCCGCCAACAATGATGGCTCCCCGCCGGACCTTCTCCTGGCAAATGACTTCAGAATCACGAATGGGGACATGTTCGGTGATAATATACAGAACCTTGATTCCATTGTCCAGACATTCCATAACTGCATCCAGAACCGAGACCGGAGGCACATAAATCAGGGCCGTATTAAGAAGTTTTCCGACCTTCGGATCCTTCACGGCTTCTTTCAGGGTATCAAAAACAGGAACCGGCAACTCGCTCGACCCACCCTTGCCCGGAGTGATCCCGGCCTTGATGATTCCGGGATAAAGGGCCTCCGACT
Source organism: Nitrospirota bacterium (assembly GCA_021827365.1). Classification (GTDB taxonomy): domain Bacteria; phylum Nitrospirota; class Leptospirillia; order Leptospirillales; family Leptospirillaceae; genus UBA4572. The sequence goes on along the minus strand of JAKAWK010000017.1, from coordinate 4,182 downwards.
CCTTGATCACCTGGGAGGCCTCGCGGCCGGTGGCCCCAATCACGACGATACCCGTCTTGTCATTCAGATAAACGGTTCCCTTCAAGACATTCTCCCTCAGTATGGTTTGAAAGCCTAGACAACCTCTTCCGGCTTGTACGCAATATGCTTGATCAGTAATTCCTTCAGACGAATCGGCGCTTCCGTGATAGGGAGCTGCGAATCGTAGACTTCTCCACGGATTCCGTTCCTGACAAAACACTCATGAAGCATCTTGAGACCTTTGACATATTCCGGACCGGAGCGGCGTACGACCCAGACCAGGTTCTTGTCGAGCTTCCCCTCGGCATTCATGTCATCCAGAGCCTTGGCCAAGCCTTCGCCCAAAGTCACATCGATCCGCGTGTTGCTGGCCGTACCACCACACACCAGCACTCCCTTCAGGCCAGGCTTCGAGAGAATGATCCTTGAGATCCGGTACATCTTTTCTGCCGGAGGATTGCCGCCAATATCGGTCAGGTTCGCAATCCTCAGGCCCGCTTCTATGGCAGTCTCGGCCGTGACCGTCGATCCACCGCCGCCGAAGGTCATCATTGCGATATCCCCATCAAGTTCCACATAGGAACCCGCCTTCCCCCGATGATCCCCCTGGTCGATCAGGATCGCATCCTGTTCGCGCTGGGTGAGAGGACGGCCCTGGGCACTTCTGGCACCATAGACGACGGCAGGATTGACAGAAGCATCATCGTCGAGAATGACGACGGCATCGGCAGCGACAATCTTTCGCTTGTCCCCGGCCCGGGCCACCACGAGGGGATTGATCTCGAGAAGGCGGCTCTCCGAGCCCCAGAAGGCATTATAGACATTGACGATCACCTCGGAGAGGGGGCGGAGGAGCTCCTTGTCGGAAAACCCGATTCCCGCCAGGAACTGACGGATCTGGTAGGGATAGACGGAACGGACATCGGAGACGATGTAGGTATGGATCAGCTTCGGATCGATTTCCTCAACATCCATCCCGCCATGCTCGCTGAAGATAATCGCAGGCGCCCGATCTTTGGTCGAATAGGTGACACTCAGATAGAATTCCTTCTCGATATCAAGCTTTTCCTCGACAAGGGCCCCGATCGATCGTTCGCCATAGACCTCCCGGGTTGCAAGATCGGAAAAGACCTTTTCCACCTGGGACTTATCGGAGACGACCTTGACAGCACCGGCCTTTCCGCGCTTTCCGACCAGAACCATCGACTTGATGACGACACCGGGTTCCTTATCAACAAACTGTCGAACGGCATCGTTCATTTCTGCGGAAAAGACATAACGAGGAACAGGAATCTTATATTTCTTGAAAATGGATCCCAGCGCCTCGTGCTCATAAAGCTTCATTGGCTCTTGACTCCTTGAGTTTGGGTATCGGAAGGAAATTCTCTCTGCCGCATAAGGGAAAATTCGGCAGTATGATACTTAACAAAGGGGGTCCGAGTCAAATCGTGCCAAAATTCGCGACGATCCGGCGCAAGACAGGAGTCCGACGGACTTCCCCCGAACATTCTGGCGGATTGAAGGGGGCCATTGACGGATTCCAGCACCTTTGCTAAGGTTAATGGTGAACAAAAGATCACCATTAAGGGAGGCACCAGAAACGCATGGACAGCTCAAGAGAGCCACTGACCCGGAGACAGTCGGAGATTCTCCGCTTCATCCATCAGCACACCGAACAGCTCGGCTATCCTCCCACCCTTCGGGAAATTGCAAAAGAAATGGGAATCCGCGGGATCAGCGCCGTTCACAAGCACATTGACGCTCTTGTCCGAAAAGGCCATCTTCTGCGACGAAAGGGCGCCCGGGCCCTTGACACGGAATCGGTCCTCCCCACTATGATTCCTGTTCCCGTTCTCGGTCGCGTCGTGGCAGGCATCCCGATCCTTTCGGAGGAGAACCGCCTGGATACGGTCTCGATCGACCCTTCCTGGACCCCTTCCGGTCCGATCTTCCTTCTTCAGGTCAAGGGCGACAGCATGAAGCAGGCTGCCATTCTGGATGGAGACTACGTTCTCGTTCGCGCAAAGGACACGGCCGAAAACGAGGAGATCGTGGTCGCCGAAATCGACGGGGAAACAACTGTCAAGAGACTCCGCAGAAAGAACGGACATATCGTTCTTGTTCCGGAAAATCCCGACTATGACGAAATCCCGATATCCGAAAACAGGGCCTTCCGCATCGTCGGAACAGTTGCCGGAGTCTTTCGCCCCTCCCTCGGAGGGGCCCATTGACACCGCCGCCTGCACTCTGTTGCGGAGACGCCTCTTTCCTGCCATTCTTTCCGAAGAAGGGGACAGCAGGACGACCACTGCTCCTGCAGGGGAAGGACCCCCTGCTCGGACTCTTCACCCACCGGATTCTGGCACACCACCTTCTCGATCCTCTCCAGCCGATATCTTCATGTATCATCGTCTGCGGGAACAATGTCTTTCATCTGGACATTCTCGTGCGGGAATCACAAGATGCCGGAAAGGACCCCCGGAATCTTCTCTCCCGTGTCCATATTTCAAGAACGGTCACCATTCACCAGTTTCACACGCTTGTGCTCTCCCGTCTTGAGAAAAGGATCGAAGAAACAGGGGCCTCCCTGATCCTTCTGTCCGGCCTCCTTCCCCTTTTTGCGGACAGCGCGGTTTCCGAACGGGAATCCCTCGGACTCCTGCCAGCTGTCATGGCAACGCTTCACAGGATCTCCTTCGGCATGAAGACTCCCTGTCTCATCCCGGTCGACCGCGACGAAGCAGACAGGGACCGACGTTCCCGACGGCTCTTTTCGCTCCTCGAATCATCATCCGACTCCAGAAACCTTGTCGTTCCTCCTCCGGTGGTCCGACCCGGAGGGCGACGAAGACCCGGACGTCTTTTCGTAACACAGGAGCCCTGATGGGACGAACCCTTCCGACATTCACGATGATCGTGGACCAGACCCGGGACGAGTTGTCGAAGTTCCGCAAGGCGCTGAGAAAAGAGGATCAGGCCATCCTGGACAGCCTGTTCGACGACGCGCGCTTTCATTCCCAAGCCGGCGCCTCTCTTTCTCCCGTGGAGCCCTTTCCGGTGATCCTGCTCTGCATGCTTCTTGAAGAACGGCGCGAGCGTCTCTCCCTCGAACGCCGCCTCCGGGATATCGAAGATCGTGGCGCGTTCCTCCAGCCCTGAGACAACAGGATGGCTTCTGGATGCCTATCCCGTTCCCCAGGGCATGCTCCTCTGGGTCCTGACAGAAAAGGGTGACCGCCTTTTTTTTCCTGTCCCCTTCCGCCCACGCTTCTATGTGGGGGGTACAGGACGCGCCCTTGGAAGGATACGGCAACGCCTCGAAGGTCTTCGTTTTCCCCTCGCGCTTGCCGAAACGGAGCGCATCGAACTTTTCAGCGGAGTCCCTCATTCCGTTCTCGAGGTCACGACATTCTCCCCGACCGACTTTTTCGACGTTGTCAGACAGGCTTCCGATCTTCCGGACGTGGCCCTCTACAATTGCGATATTCCTCTTCCGCAGCTTTACTTTTACGAAACGGGCCTCTTTCCCCTGGCCTTCTGCCGGATTGACAGGCTTCCGGACAGGGTCGCGCTTCTTGATTCCCCCTGGGAGACGGACCCTCCCGTACCCCCGATCCGCTCCGTCTCGATCACGCTCGAACAGGAATCCGGTCCGGCAAGACATGGATCCTCCGGAGGACTGGTTGTCGAGATTGACGGTGAGCGGCGGGTGATCGACGGAGAAAATCCCCGAGAACTCCTGGCCACCCTCAATACCCTCCTGAAAAGGGAGGACCCGGACCTGATCCTGACCACCCGGGGAGACGACCTGATTCTTCCGCGCCTTCTGGCCCTCTCGGCGAAGCTGCGGATCCCGCTGGCACTCAACCGGACCGGGAAGCAGGAGGTCTCTCCGGGTCGGGACCGGTCTTTTTTCTCCTACGGAAAAACGGTCTTCCGTGCCGGCGGCGTTTCCCTCCTCGGTCGATGGCATCTGGACAGGAAAAACTCCTTCATTCTGGAAGAGGCCGGTCTCGCAGGCCTCTTCGAACAGGCCCGGGTCACCCGGATTCCTGTCCAGCATCTTGCCAGAACCTCCACGGGAACAGGCATCACGTCCATGCAGATGGCATACGCCATCTCCTCCGGAATTCTCGTTCCTCGGAACCACGGAACAACCGA
>JAKAWK010000016.1 GCA_021827365.1 Nitrospirota bacterium | reverse complement strand
CCGGTCCTTCAGAAAGGTTGCGACTCGCAGGAGACGATCCGTGATTGTCCCGGGGGATTCCAGAAGCATGCGCTCTCCTCATTCTCTAGCGAAAGGATCAAATGTCATGGATGAAAAGGGGTTGCGGTACCAGCGCCTTCATGAGCTTCTCTCCGAGAAGAAGGCCGCGATTGAACGGGATATCCGGACCCACCTTGTCCGCCAGATCGGACCCGACAATGCGAACCGGGTCGACTCGGTCCTTGACCAGGGAGATCTGTCGGCCATCGACATGGGGGAAGGGGTGGATCTGGCCCTTCTCGAAATGCGCAACCGCATGAAGCGGTCGGTGGATCAGGCCCTGCTCCGCCTCGACGAAGGGGTCTACGGAAACTGCGAGGAATGCGGAGGCGAGATCGAGGAAAAACGGTTGATGGCCATGCCCTTCGCCCAGCTTTGCATCCGGTGCCAGAGAAAGAAGGAAGAGCTGGAAAAGATCGAGCGAGAGGAATCCCTCACGGATGTCGATGAGACCTGAGGCCCATCTGTCCGGACCGGACAGGGGACCTGCACCTTCCGGGTCTTCCAAGTGATCGCATATCCCCATATCGATCCCGTTCTCCTTCATATCGGTCCGCTCCGGGTCCGGTGGTACGGTCTCATGTATGTCCTGGCCTTTCTTGGCGCCTATTATATTCTGAAGAGGGAGTCGGAAAGAAGGAGCGCCCCCCTTTCCAAGGAGCAGGTCTACGATCTGCTCTCCTATGCGGCAGTGGGGGTGATCCTGGGCGGAAGGCTGGGATACGTCATAGTCTACAATCTCCCTTACTACACGGCCCATCCCCTGGATATCCTCGCGGTCTGGAAAGGAGGGATGTCCTTCCATGGGGGTTTTTTGGGGGTCGTGGTGGCGGGATGGTGGTATTGTCGCAAAAACAGCCTTTCATTCTGGAAGCTTGCGGATTTTTCCGTGCTTCCGGTCCCTCTCGGGCTCTTCATGGGACGGATGGGGAACTTTATCAACGGGGAACTCTTCGGGCGTCCCACCGATGTTCCCTGGTGCATGGTCTTCCCGGAGGGTGGCCCCATCTGCCGTCATCCCTCCCAGTTGTATGAGGGATTCATGGAGGGAATTCTCCTCTTTGCGATTCTCTACCTCCTCTCCCGCAAGATCCGTCCCGATGGCGTGATCTTCTGGAGCTTCATCGGCCTGTATGGGTTCTTTCGTTTTGTCGGCGAATTTTTCCGGGAGCCGGATCCCCAGCTTGGCCTTGTTTTCGGACCCTTTTCCATGGGCCAGCTCCTCTCCTTTCCGATGGCCCTCCTGGGGGCGGCCATGGTCTTCCGGGCCTACCGGACAAGCCGGAACAAGACAGGGTCCTCTCCCGCCCCCTCCTAGAGCGGAGTCTCTTTCGTGTCCACCGATCCCGACCTTTCTCGCCCAAATCGCCCCAATCCGGCACCCCTCCCCGAGGGGAGGCGCTCCACCGGGAAAGGGGTGACGGCTCCGGGTCTCTCCCTGGCGCCGGTCCCCTGGCACCGGAAGGTGACGACCCGCTTTTTTCTCTGGCTTTTTCTGGCCTTGTCCGGTGCCTTTTCGGTTCTGGCCTATCAGATCGACCATCAGGAAGAGAAGTCGGCCCTCCGGGCCCTTTCCCTCCGGCTCTCGTCGGAGGGGGGAGTCCTGATGGCCTCCCTGGTTCGCCTTCTCGAAAAGGATGATCTCCAGGGAGTCCGGAGCATATTTGCGTCGATTCCTCATTCCTCGTCCGACCAGGCGGTTCTTCTTGGTCCGGACGGCCAGAGCGTCCTCCTCTCCTCGGGGCCCGAGCTTCCCGTTCCGGTCTCCCGGCTCCTTTCCGACAGGCCGGGAAGCGGCTTTCTCGAGGGGAGGGACTCGGCGGGACGCCGGGTCTTTCTCGAGCGCCTTCCCCTTTACAGCGACGCCTCCTGCCCCTCCTGCGCAAGTCAGCGGAAGCGTCTGGGAACCCTGGTCCTCTATTCAGACGGGAAGGACTTTGAAAGGGAGAGACACGCCGGACGGTGGGCCCGTTTCTGGATGTTTTCAGGGATTCTCGAAACCCTTGTTCTCGTGGTGATCCTTCTGATCCGGCGCTCCCTTGTTCGTCCCCTGGACGGCCTGTCCCGGGCAATCGCCCAGGTGGGGCCGGACAATCCCGATCTCAGGTTCTCATTCCCCCGGACCAAGGACGACGAGCTCGGCCGGCTGGTCTATGCCTTGAACCGGTTTGTGGACCTCTTCCGGGGCTGGATGGGGGAGGTCTCCGACCGGGTCCGCTGGGTCGAGGCCCATGCCGATCTCCTTGAAAGAGACCATGAGCGGCGCTACAGGAAAGAGGAGGAATTTCGCCTCACCTTAAATGAGCTCCGCCTTCGGGTCCGGGATCTTTTAAACGGAAAGCCCCAGCTTCCGGAGGGCGAGGTCGCCCGGAGCATTTCCTGGTTTTCGGAAAAATCCCGTAAGATAAGCCAGGTGACCCTTTCGGTCCGGGAATCCGTCCGGGAGGCCCAGAGCCTCTCCGGAACCCTTTCGGGAAACGGGGAAGGGATCGAGAAAATGCGCCGGAATCTCTCCCAGGCCTTCGGCACCATCAGCGAAATCGCACGTGAGCTTCATCTCACCGGGATGAATGCGGCCATCGAGGCCTCCCATGCCGGAGCCGCAGGCCGGACCTTCCGTATCGTGGCCGACACCGTGGCGGAGCTTTCCCGGAAAACCGAGGAGGCGCTCTCGGCCATCGGAACCGAGCTCTCCGAACTGAACGGCCGGCTCGACCATGTTGCGGCAGCCCTGTCCGGAGGCTCGGAGGGGCTCGAATCTGCAGACCGGGGGCTCGCGGGATTCCAGGAGACCTGGACGCTCTTTCAGGAGGCCCTGATCAAGGTCGAGTGGCAGTGGGAGGGCATGGCGGAGCGCATCCAAAGCGAGACGGAGGCGATCCTCAAGATCCAGACGATTCTTGATTCTCTTGCCGAGGACTTCCGCGGACATCTGGGACAGAAGCCCCTGGAAGAACGCCATCTGGGAGAGATCCTGAAGGTGGTGAAGGAACTCAATGCGGAAATCGACCGCTTCCGCGTGTAATGGATAAGGAGGACCGGCAATGTCCTGCAAGCTGTCGCAACGGGTGGACTACGGGATCCGGGCCATGGTGGAGATCGCGAATGCCGGCTCCCAGGGAATTACCGGCGCCAACATCGCCCAGAGGTCCCAGATTCCCAAGCCCTTCCTGAAACAGATCATGGCGACCCTGGTCAAGAACGGTTTCGTCGAATCGAGCCGGGGTCCCCAGGGGAAATACAAGCTGGTCCGGGAACCCTCCGAGATCCGCCTCTCCGCCATCGTCCAGGCGCTGGAGGGAACGGTCTCCCTCTACGATCCTTCCTCACCTCCGGGCCCGGCCCTTCGATTTCTCTTTGACCAGCTGAGCCAGGCGGTCAACGCAGAGCTTGAAAAGGTGACTCTGGCCGAGTGCATCAAGGCGATCGACAAGGACCGAGGGGGACAGCCACTCATGTTCTATATCTGAGACCCGAGGGATCTTTGAGGGATAACAGAGGATGACATTCTCTCCGATTTGAGGGTCTGGATCATAATGACGTATGGTTTAAAAAGTGTAATACGTCAAAAGGGAGAGGGATATGCAAACAAAGTTGACACTTCGGTTGGACGAGACCTTGATCAAAAAGGCAAAGAAACACGCTCGTGACAATGGAAAATCTTTGTCCCAAGTTGTTTCGGAGTATTTTTCCCTTTTGGATCAGGAGAAGTCCGGGGTTAAAGAGGATATTCCGCCCCTGACAAAAAGGCTTATCGGAATTCTTGATGGATCCAAAGTGGACGAAAAGGACTATATCAAGTATCTCGAGGAAAAATATCCTTGAATTCCGTGGCTTGAGACCAGACAGAGTTCATCCTCCATCATTCCAACCCGGAGACAGGACCTTTCCTGACCCTTCTCCCTTAAAAGAAAGGCCCATGGTTTCATGACGACATTGCAGGCACTCGTGATCGGCGCCACCCAGGGGCTCACCGAGCTTGCTCCCATCAGCTCTCTGGGTCACGGCGTCATCCTGCCGGCCCTCCTGGGCTGGGGCGAGATCGAAAAGGATCCCTCCTACCTCCCCTTCATGGTCTCCCTTCACCTGGGAACGACGGCCGCCCTTCTCCTTTACTTCCACCGGGAGTGGCGCGAGCTTCTGACGGCCTTCCTCTTTCCGGGCCGGGCCAGGCGCGATCCCGAGCTTGGCGATGCGCGCCACGTCTTTCTCCTGCTTCTTGCGGGAACCATACCGGCCGGCCTGATCGGCCTGCTTCTCGAAAAGAAGATCCGTCATCTTTTCTCCGCCCCCTCCCTGGCAGCCGTCTTTCTTGTCGTGAACGGAGGCGTGCTGATCCTGGCCGAAATCCTCCGGCGCTGGAGCACCGGTCGTGTGACCCGGGAGCTTCGGAGCCTGGGATATTTCCGGGGCTTTGTAATCGGCATCTTCCAGGCGGTGGCCCTCCTTCCCGGGATCTCCCGCTCCGGGATCACCATGGTGGGAGGACTCTGGGGGGGGCTGGGCCACGAGGAAGCCGCCCGGTTTTCCTTTCTCCTCTCGACCCCCATCATCGGGGCTGCAGGGGTACTCGAAATCCCCAAGCTCATCCGCTATGGCTCCCCCGAGGCAATGCGGCTGGCCCTTGCCGGCGGGGCGATGGCCTTTGCCACCGCTTGGCTCACCACCTGGCTTCTCATGCACTATTTCCGGAAGTTCGAGGCAAACCAGGCGCTGGCCCCCTTCGGACTCTATTGCCTTGTGGCCGGAGGGCTCTCCTGGCTTTTCCTGGGCTAGGGATGGGTCGAGACCGGCGGGGCAAGGGGCGTCATGAAGTCAGTTCCGAGCCGGTCATCATAGACCAGATGACCGCCCACCGCCGCGGCGGAAAGGATGAGCAGGAGTCCGAATAGGACGATCAGTCGACGTGATCCTTTAGAAAGGGCAGGGATCCCCTTCCGGGCCGAGAGCCAGAAAAGAGCGTATGTGGTTGTCCCGGCCATGGCGAGAAGTCGGTGGAGGAAGGCCTGGTTTGGATCTTTGATATCTTGCTGCGAAAGGGTCTCGAGGGCGTGCCATCCCGTCAGAACGGCAAGAAACAGAAAGAGGAGTGTCCCAATTTCGGCCAGACGCCATGCCGTTGGGGGAAACCGGTCCCTTAGTCCGGGAAAAAACTCACCTGTGGCTGTGAGAAGGGCAAGCGAGAGGGCGAAGTGAATGAGGAAGGGATGGATGGGTGTCACCGGAGAGGACCTCTCTTATCGGTGGAAGACAGGGATTTGGGGGTAAAGAGCTTTCTCCGACAGGTTTTTTTTCAAATAGTGTATCATGGATCCATGGAAGAGGGCACAAGAGAAAAGACAAGGTCAGGATGAGGGAGGAGGCCGGAAGGTGAAGGTCCTGGTGACCGGGGGAACGGGATATATTGGCTCCCACACGGCGGTGGTTCTTCTCGAGGCGGGCTTTGAGGTGGTTCTCCTCGACAATCTCTCGAACAGCGAACGGGAGGTGGCCGGAAGGATCGGGGCGATCGCCGGAAAGGCCCCCGTTTTCTACGAGGCCGATATCCGGAACCGGACACGGCTTAAGGAGATCCTGGACCGGGAGAGGCCCGGGGCGGTGATCCATTTTGCCGGCCTCAAGGCTGTCGGGGAGTCCTCCCGCCTTCCGCTCGAATATTACGACAACAACGTGACAGGAACCCTCACCCTTCTTTTTGCCATGCGGGAACATAAGGTGAAGACGCTGGTCTTCAGCTCCTCGGCGACAGTCTACGGGGTTCCCGAAAAGCTTCCGATCGCCGAGGATTCACCGCTTTCCGCGACCAATCCCTACGGAACGACCAAGCTGGTGATCGAGGAGATCCTCCGGAGCCTTGTAGCTTCGGACCCCTCCTGGAAGGTCTCCCTCCTCCGCTACTTCAATCCGGTCGGGGCCCATCCCTCGGGCCGGATTGGCGAGAACCCCCGGGGGGTTCCCAACAATTTGATGCCCTTTGTGGCCCAGGTGGCGGCCGGGATCCGGGAAGGCCTGTCGGTCTTCGGAAACGACTATCCCACGGAGGACGGAACCGGGGTCCGGGACTACATCCATGTGATGGATCTCGCGAAAGGCCATCTGGCCGCCCTCCGGGCTCTGCCCTCCTGGGAGGGGCCGGGTCCGCTCACGGTCAACCTGGGAACGGGGCGGGGAACCTCGGTGCTCGAGATGGTCCGGGTCTTCGAGAAGGTTTCAGGGCAGAAGATTCCCTTCGAAATCGTTCCCCGCCGACCGGGGGATGTGGCCGCCTGCTGGGCCGATCCCTCCCTGGCGGAGCGGCTTCTGGGGTGGACGGCAGAATTCGGGATCGAGCGGATGTGCGCGGATGCCTGGCGGTGGCAGAGCGGTCTTGGAAAGGCATCCCGGGAGGATGCCGGGGATCCGTCCGGTGCGGGATGAGTGGTACGGGTATCTGGGGGGAACCATGACCACCCTGGCCTTTCTTCCCCAGGTGGTCAAGACCCTCCGGACCCGGGAGACCCGGAGCATCTCGCTCGGGATGTACCTTCTCTTTACGGCCGGGGTCTTTCTCTGGCTGGTCTACGGGATCCGCCTCCATGCCCTTCCCATGATCCTGGCCAACGGAATCACCCTTCTTCTCTCCTTTGTTCTTCTGGTGGCCAAGTGGCGCTGGAAGTGACAACGGCCGGAGACATGAATTCGGAGAATCCCGCAACATGACCTTTTTCTTCTGGAAGGATCCGGCCTATTTAAGGATCAAACCCTATTTCCACGGGTGGATCCGCCCCTACCGCTCCCATATCATCGGAGGGATCCTCCTGGGATTCGTGGCCTCGGCGATGACGAGCGGGGTCCCGCTCGTTCTGCGAGAGCTCATCGACAAGATCTTTACCGAGAAGAACACCCATTACCTCTTCATCCTTCCCTTTGCCTTCTTTCTTCTGTTTGCCCTCAAGGGACTGGCCGTCTTCTTTCAGAACTATCTTCTGAGAATTGCCGCCCTCCGGATGGTGAACGACGTGAGAAAGAGCCTTTTCGGACACCTTCTCTCCCTTCCCCTGGGATATTTCGGTCATGAAGGGACGGGGTCACTGATGGGACGGGTGACCTATGACGCCGAACGCCTCCAGGGAGGAGTGGCCAATACTTTTCGGGACCTGATCCAGCAGGGTTTCACTATTATCGGGGTCCTGGTTTCGATGTTCGTCATGAGCCCGAAGCTCACGCTTTTTTTGCTGGTGACGCTTCCGACGGTCTTGATCCCCATCCGAAAAACCGGAAAGAAGCTCAAGACCCTCTCCAGAAGGACCCAGGAGTCCTTTGGCGACGTGAACCAGCATTTATCGGAGACCCTTTCTTCGATCCGACTGATCAAGGGGGTGGTCTCGGAGGAGAGGGAACGGGAAAACTTCAAAAAATACAGCGACGAATTTGTGGGCTTTCAGATCAAGACCGCCAAGTATTCAAACCTCCTCTCCCCGATCATGGAGACCCTGGGAGCTTTGGCGGCGGGGCTTGCGGTCTGGATCGGAGGCTATGCGGTCATCCACGGAACCCTGAGCTTTGGCACATTGGTGGGCTTTATCGCCGCGGCCCAGATGCTCTACCAGCCGATCAAGGGCTTTGCCGGCGCCCAGACCGACATCCAGCAGTCGCTTGCCGCCGCAGAACGGATGGTCGACATCCTCGCCGTTCCCGAAGAGAGGGTCCACGAATCGGAGAAGCGGTCCGTGTCGACGCTTGAAAGGGAAATACGATTCCAGGAAATTTCCTTTTCTTATCCCGGTGCCACGAAGGAAGCCCTTTCGGAGATATCCCTATCAGTCCCTGCAGGCTCCTTCGTGGCCCTCGTGGGGGCATCGGGGTCAGGGAAGAGCACGCTGGCCAATCTTCTGCCGAAATTCTACCGGCCGACCAAAGGGGAGATTTTCTGGGACGGGATCCCTCTCTCGGAGATCGATTCTTCGAGTCTTCGAAAGATCATCGGCTTTGTGACCCAGGATGTGATCCTGATGAACCAGACGGTCCGGGACAATCTTCTTTACGGGCTTGAGAGAGCGGTTCCCGAAGAGGAGTTGGTGGCAGCGGCCCGGGCGGCCTACGCCCACGATTTTATTTCGGCCCTTCCGAATGGGTATGATACCCGGGTGGGAGAACGGGGAATCTTTCTGTCGGGAGGGGAAAAACAGCGGCTGGCCCTGGCCCGGGTCGTCCTCCGGAATCCTGCCCTCCTGATTTTAGACGAGGCGACCAGCGCTCTCGACTCCGAATCGGAGTGGATGGTCCAGAAGGCTCTCGATTCGATCATGCGGGGGCGGACGACAATTGCGATCGCCCACCGTCTCACCACCATCCGGCAGGCCTCCGTCGTTCATGTCATGGAGGGGGGGCGCCTGATCGAAAGCGGGACCCACGAAGAGCTGATGAAAACCGACAGCCGCTACCGGACCTTCATCCTCCATCTCATGCGAACAGGCGATGTGGTGCCGGAGGAGATTGTCTGACCAGAAGAATCGATGACAAGGAGGGTACCATGGGCACGGAAACCATTCCCGGAAAAGTGGATCCGGAGTATCTGTCGACACAGCTCGGAACAATCGTCAGGGAAATCGATGCGGCCCTCAAGACGATCGGAGCTCTCTCAGGGCCCTTGATTTCTGCCCAGACGACCCTTCCCGGGGCGACGGAATCCCTCTCCGAGGTCTCCTCGATGACCGAGGAGGCGAGCCAGTCGATCCTTCTGGTGATCGAGGAGCAGCTTGAGATCCAGAACAAGATGCGGGAAATCCTTCTTAAGGGAACGGGGGGCCTCCCGGCCTCCGAGACCGTGAGGGTCGACTCCCTTCTCTCCCAGGACCAGCAGGGGACCCTCCGTGTCATGGGGGCCCTGGGCTTTCAGGATTTGGTCCACCAGAACCTCATGAAGATCGCCCACTCTATCCAGATTGTCGAAAACAAGCTTCTCGAGGTCCTGATGCTCCTCCACTGGGAAAAGGGCTCCGGCGCCGATCCCGAAGGGAAGAAGCTCCTGAGCGAACTCTACAAGGCCCGGGTGGGGGATCCGGAGCGCCAGAAGGTGGTGGATGAGATCCTGAGGGAGTACGGGGTCTGATTGACAGAATGAGTGATTCAAATCCCTCGATTTCGGTGGTCATTCCCTGTTTCCGGGCGGGGGCGCTTTTGGCCGAGGCAGTAGAATCTGTCCTGGCCCAGACGGAGACGGACTGGGAGCTGATCCTGGTTGACAACAATGCTTCGGAGGAGACAAAAGAGGTCATTTTCCGGTTTGTCCGAAAGTATCCTGATAAAATCAGGAGTGTTTGCGAGCTGGAGCAGGGAAGTTCTTCGGCCAGGAATCGGGGAATTATGGAGGCTCATGGATTTTTTGTGGCCTTTCTGGACGATGATGATCAAATGTATCCCGACCGTCTCTCGCTCCAGAAGGAAGCCCTTTTAAACCGGGAAGACGCTGTCCTCTGTTTCGGGGGAATCGACGGGGTCTCCCATGATGGCCGGAGGGTGGTGAGATCCGGCGCACGGGATGAGGACTTTCCCTTTTTTCCTGAATCGGGCGACCAGTTCAAGGATTTTCCCCGTCTCCGCTTTCCCGAACCGCGGCCTTCGTCTGTCATGATCCGACGATCGATGGCCGAGAAGTTCGGGGGTGTTGACCGACACTTCAACCCTTTTTTCACAAAACAAAATCAGATTCAGTATGACCTTTTCCCTATCAGCGGGCATTAAGTGACGGAAGTGATGGCCCCCGAAGATCTTCTGGCCCCTCTGATTCCCCGCGAGAGCCTCCTCTGGAACGGGTATCCTCTCTTTCATGTCTCACGGTTCTCGAAGGATTTTTCCGGGCGTCTTTATTTTGTCCTGGGTCAGGGGCTGGGAGATCATGTCAACGGCTTCAGGATACTTCATGAGTTGCAGAACCGTTTCCCCGAGGCCAGATTCATCGTCTATGCCGACAGACGATGGGAGGAGCTTGTTCTCCGGATGGGGAGAATCGATATCCGATGGTATCCCACCGCTCTTGATCCGCGGTCGGGGAAGGGAACCAACGATCCCTATGCCGGAGCCCATGACACGATCCGGGAGGAAATGGCGGCCCATCCGGAAGAGGCCTATCTGGCCTATGATCATTTCCCCATGCCGGATCGCCATGCCCGGGGAGAGACGACGCTTGAGGCCATCTCCCGGGCGATCGGCCTGGACTTTCGGGGAGAGGCCCGTCCCTTTCTTCCCTTCGATGAGGCCGATGGCGCCTTTGCTGACCGATTCCTCCGGGAAAAGGGGCTGGAAGGGGAGAAATTTGCCCTCCTTGCCCCCTTTTCCTGGCCCAACAAGCGGTGGTCCAGGGAGAGGTTTTCTCTCCTGATCGATGACCTCTACAAAATCCATGGGATTCGGAGCCTCCTTGTCGCCTATCCCGAGCTTGGGGCCTTTGACAATCCGGGGGTTGTCATGGCTTATGATCTCACCCTGGGCCAGATCGGGGGGCTACTCTCCCGGTCCGCCCTCTTTGTGGGGCTGGATTCAGGGCCGAGCCACATGGCGGCGGCCCTTGAGCTTCCCATGGTGGTGATCTTTGTCGAACGAAAGACGATTCCCTTCGAGGTGAGGGCGCTTAGTCCCTGGGCCCTCCATGTGGTCGAAGGGTTTGCCAATGAGGAGCGGGAACCCTCTTTTGAAAGCGTCTCGGCGGCTATCTCCTTTGTCCTGAAAAACCGGACGAATCTGAAGGGGTCCATTCCCCGCTGTCCGGCCTGCGAAAGACCCGCCCATTATGTCTGGGGGACCGATTGTGCTTCGATCGATTTCGGGTGTGTCTGCGGACTTGTGATTCGGGAGACCCGTCCCGACCACCCCGTCTCAGATAACGCTCTTTTGGAGGGAGCCACTCCGAACGACGAGAGAAAGAGACCGGAGAGGGAGATCCCTCTTTCCACAATTGTCGTGAAGTCTGATCTTGGAAGCCTGAGAAAGCTCAGGGCTGTTGAGGAACGCCTCCGACAAGGCCTGTCTGAGAGGCTTGACCTCACCTTTGAACGGGGTTCAAAAGGAGCGCTTCATGCACCTTCTGACAAAGACCCGAAGGAGAAAGGTGAGATCCGGTGGTCTCAGGATGCCCTGGTCTACTGGATGGACGCGTTGGGGTACGACCTTTGGGAAATCTCCCTGTCGGATCGGCAGGCGAATCATTGGACCCTGAGATTTGTCCGAAGAGACAAGGAGGCCCAGGGAAGAGGGAAAAAACCGGTCAAGATTCCCTGGGGGGATGTTATCCTTCGGTTGGCCTCCCCGAGAGATTATGGCCAATGGTACACCTTTGAAAAATGGGGGCGACCGGAGGATTTGGTCGGGATTGTCAAAAGTCAGGTCGCCTTGGGGTATTATAAGGAGGCCACCCGGTCCGCCAGGGTGGCTTTTTGGGCCAAACCCTCCGTCCGTTCGCTTCGATGGGTCGGAAAGGCCCTTTATTTCCGCCTCATCAGAAAAGGACTCCCCTGATATGAGTCTTTGGGGAATATATCCGTATCGTTTTTATCCTGCCCCTGTTTGTCTGAAAGGATCTTCATGATTGTTTCGGGATTTACCTTTTGCCGTAATGTGGAAAAACTCGATTACCCCTTTGTCGAATCCATACGCTCTCTTCTCCCGATCGTCGACGAGATGGTGATCAATGTGGGGGATTCGGAGGACCGGACCCTGGAGATCATCCGGGAGATCGGAGACCCCAAGATCCGGGTCATCGAATCGGTCTGGGACATGAATCTCAGAAAAGACGGTCTCATCTATGCCCAGCAGACCAATATTGCCCTTGATCATTGCCGGAAGGATGCCGATTGGGCCTTTTACCTCCAGGCTGACGAGGTGATTCATGAAAAGGATTACGACGCAATTCTGGCCTCCATGCGAGCCCACAAGGACAATAGACAGATTCTGGGACTGATGTCCCGATACAGGCATTTCGTGGGAGATTATCATTCTCTGGACCCCTGGGCCTACCGCCGGGCCATGCGGATTGTCCGGCCGGGAGGATCTGTGGTCTCTGTGGGAGATGCCGTGGGGTTTGCCCGGGCTTCGGACAACCTCTATATCGGAAAAAAGCAGAAGAACCTCTGGAAATACGCCGGTGGGCATATCTATCATTATGGGTGGGTCAAAAGTCCGGCTCTTCTCCGGGAAAAGGTCCGGACCCAGGTGGAGTGGTACTGGGAGGGAGCTCCCAACCAGAGGGACACTCAGGTTTTGTCGCTCAAGGAGTTCATGCCGGAGCATTATTCCTTTCTCAAGCCCTTTACCGGAACCCATCCACGGGTCATGGAGGAAAGAATCCGCGCCTTTCCCAATCTTCCTGAAAAGAAGACCCGGTGGCTCAATCCGGGCTTTTACCGCTATGTCCTGCGCCACGGGTTCAAGGGATGAAGCCTTCTTCCCAAGACTTAGTCCAAAAGCCTGTCATGGATCTGGTCGTTCCCATCCATGGCCAGATCGAGATGAACCGGATTTTTTTTGATTATCTCAGCAGAAATACCCGCAATCCCTTTCGACTGATCGTTGTGGACAATGCCTCTCCGGATGAATCGGCGGATTTTTTTGAAAGCCGGAATTCACAAGAGACTCCCGTTGTTGTCCTCCGCAATCCCCACAACCAGTGCTACCCGGTCTCCATCAACCAGGGTGTCCGTGTGGGATCGGCCCCGGTCGTGGGCTTTCTCAACAACGACATTCTCGTGGGGCCGGGGTGGGACGAGCCGTTGTTGGAGGCGATCCTGGAACAGGGCTATCCCGTCGCAAGCCCCGGGGGGCTGGAACATTTTCCGGACAGGACTCTGGAAGAGATCTTTTTTCAAAGGTGGCGGTACATCAATAAACGGCGATGGAGCCAGGATCCAAAGACGAACATTCAGGAGAAGATTCATCGGATGTATGGAGACTTCAATGATATTGCCGAACGAATCCAGAAAAAATACGAAGGTGTCTTTTATCCTGGAATCATGGGACATTGTCATCTTTTAAAAAGGGAAACCTTTGAGGTATTGGGAGGATTGGATCCCCGAATCCAGTCAGCGGATTGGGATCTATTTTTGACGGTCGAAAAAATGAGAGGGACGGGAGCCTTTGAAAAGAGTCCTATAATTCTGGGAGAATCTTTTGTCCATCATTTTATTCGTCTAACGGATTCACACGTCAAGCGGACACCACCTGTCTGTAATCATCTCCCTCATTTAAAACTTGAAGAGAAGTGGAAGAAAAAGGAGATTCAGGATCTCTGGCCCTTTAAAGATCAGGTTCCTGGTCATAAAAAGAGTCTCTCGGAGAGGGTCTTTAAAAAGTATGTCCGGAGCAAGACGGGCCTTTTTTATTGGCGGGTCAAGGCAGAAAAAATAATTTGAGTCCGTTTCAACTGATAAAAGAAGAAAACGTTCACCCTGTCTTTTTTCACAGGAAAAAAATCCCATGCCTACCCCAGTCGTTTCTGTTGTCATACCTGCCTATCGGTCCGGACGTCTTCTGAGGAAGGCAGTTGATTCTGTGATGGACCAGACTCTTAAGAATTTTGAAATTATTCTGGTCGACAATAATGCCGATGAGGAGACACGGGCCGAAATTCAAACCGCTCTTGAGACATATCCTTTAAAAATTCGCGTAATCCACGAGCCTACCCAGGGAAATTGTTCGGCCCGGAATCGGGGCATTCTGGAAGCTCGCGGAGAATATATGGCTCTTTTGGACGATGACGACCAAATGTATCCCGACCGTCTTGAAAGCCAGGTCGCCCTCGCAAGAGACCACCCGGAAGCAACAATCATCTATGGTCTTATAGATGTTATTTCTTAGGACGGATCAAGGATTGCGATTCCCCGGCTTGCACCCTCCGTCGAATTTTTTGTTCATCCTGTCATGAAAGACCATCCACGTTACCCAACAGATCCGCCACTTCTGGTCCTCCCTTCCGTGATGCTGTTTTCCAGAGAAAGGGCTCTGAAAGCGGGACTCTTTGATACCTCTTATAATCCTTGCCACACAGAGGACATGGATTTCTGTTTTCGGATGTGGCATCTGGGCCCATTTAAGGGTATCGATCGACCTCTGGCCATGTACCGACAGGCCTCCTCAGGTTTTTTTGCAAAAAAAAGGCATGGAATGGTGAACTGGCTTCAGGTCCGAAAAAATCAGGATCTTTTTTTTCAGAAACTGGCTAACTGGTATCTTGATATTAATGACAGGAAAAGCCTGGGAAAATTTCAGGAGGTACAGGCGCAGCTTTTGCGCGAGACCTCCCATGACATTCTTGCTTACCGGGATGGGAGAGCGGTGGCCAGGAGATTTCTTGGCAAGGCCATTCAGGCCAAACCCCTGGACTACAAGAATTGGAAATGGTTTTTGAGAACCTGGTACCCCCGGACACGACTTGAGAAATGTCTGAAAAGGGAGCTTCTGCCAACCTGTTTGACTGAGGAGGTTTCTGATCTGACTCTTTTTGATCGTCTGTTCCAGCTTCCCCATGAAGCCACTGGGAAAAAATCTCGGTCGGAGATTGGTTAAGCTGTTCTGGTTATTCGTCCGGAAGCTGGAAAAATTTTGAAAGGTCTTCCGGAAGGATGAACTCTTCCAGTTTTTTTTGGGGGTAAGTCGCGATTTTTAGCGACTTCATCCGCTGATTCCGGGGGAGAAAAGACCGGGAGAGCCATTTCCAGTTTTTGAGCTCGAAGGGCTGATCAAGAAGGGCTCTCTTTAAAAGATCACGGGCGGCCTCCTGACCATCAGATATTCTCAGAACGTCCTGGGAGAGCTCCCGGAGCCAACGGGAACGGATTTTTCGAAAACGCAAATTGGATTCCCTGGAATGGGGAATGTAGTACTTTTGGGCAAGGATCGAAAAAAACAGATTCAGATTTCGGGCTGCCTGAATCCAGTTTGAGACATTTTCTCTTTTCTTTTTTAAAAATTCCGCAGAGGGAAGGCGGAAGGAGACCAGAGGATCCGGAATTTCGATACAAGGGCCCTGTTCCCACATCCGGAGCGAAAATTCAGTATCTTCCACAAAACATGGGTTAAACCTTTCATCGAATCCACCCAATGCGATCGCACGGTCCTTTGAAAATAAACTTACAGAAGGCATGATTGAACGGAGCGGATCGGTGGAAAAACGGGGATGGTCCCAGAACAAGATTCTGGACCAAGGTTGAATGTCATTCGACTGATCTCTTTTGACGATCGTTATTCCATCGAAGGCGACATAATTGATTCTGCCGTGGATGATTGAGGCCTCCGGATTTTTTTCGATGGCCTCGATCTGTTTTTCGAGCCGATTAGGGACCATCTTGTCATCATCATCGAGAAGGGCGACATACCTTCCCTTTGCCTCCCGGATTCCCCGGTTTCGGGCGGAACTGTTTCCCTGGGTAGGCTCATGGATTACGCGAATTTTTAAAGGATATGCCTCAAGAGCCTTTTGGATAGCGGCTCTTGTTTCTTCAGAGGCGTTATTGTCGACGATGACGACCTCAAAGTCTTGAAAGGTCTGGACCATGACGGACTCGATGCTTTCCAGGATCAATGTCCCCGACCGAAAGGCCGGGATCACGACAGAAACTAAAGGTTTTTTCATGATAAAAAATGTCTTTCTGCTAGGGTGCCGATGGGGGAGATCCGCTCATCCCAGGTTGGCTTGGCAAATACAATGAATGGGACCCCTGTTTCCGTTGTTATCCCTATAACCCGATATTATGTCGAACTTGAGGAGGCATTGTCCTCCGTTTTTTCTCAATCCTATCATGTCAACGAAATCATCCTTGTCGACAACAACGCCACGTCCGAAACACGAAAAATCGCAGAGGCCTGGAGAGAAAAAGATCCCTCCCGAATCCGGATCGTCCGGGAGGATCATCCCGGAGCGGTCTCTGCCCGTAATCGGGGAATTCTGGAAAGCCGGGGGGAATTTGTCGCTCTTCTTGACAGCGACGACCGGATGAAGCCGGACCGGATCAAGGTCCAGCTGGAAGAAATCCAAAAAAATGACGACGTCGTCCTGGTCGGTTCCTGGTATGATGAAGTGTCTCCGGATGGCAAATCCGTCCTGAGACGGGATTCGCGGCCGGCGATTCCCCGGTGGTGGTCTATCCTCTTTGAAAAGACTCCGGACTTCCGGGAAAACCCGTTTTACGAACCCCAGACCTCAACCTTCTTTTTCCGGACCGCAGTCGCCCGGAAAATCGGCATGTTCGACCCCCGATTCGATCCCTTCTGGCTCGAAGACACCGATTTTGCCTTCCGCATGTACCAGGCCGGAAAGATCCGGATCGTCCCCCGGTCCCTGGTCGAATACCGGACCCATCCTCCCTCCGACAGCCTCCGGCGCATCTTCGACTTTGGCCTGATCCGGAAACATGACCTTTTCTTTTCCATCCTGCGGGACAAATTCTACCGGAAAGACGACCCGAAATCCCGGAAGGCCTTTTTGAAGCTCCAGTCCCGCTGGATGCGGGAGACGGGAATCAAGCTCCTGGCGCTAAAAGGCGGAGAGGACTTGGGACGCCACCTTCTCCGGAAGGCTCTTTCCTGCGCTCCCTTCGATCCCCAGACCCTCGAAGCCAATCTCCGGATCCACCTTCCCCGGGGATTCTATCCCCGGGCCTTTGGAGTCCGGGGCCTGGTGGACTTTCCCCTTCCGCCCGATGTGGACCGGGACTTTATCGACGCCCTCTTCTCCCTTGAGCTACCGGATCATTCCCAGCCCTGAACTTCTGCTGTATTTGCGAAATTTTCGTCCCGTTAATGCCTATCCCGGCAGAGAGACCCCTCTCGCAAGCTTTCAAGTCCCGTTACCTCTAGATACCCTTTCCCCGACTCAGGTGCGGAAGAGGGACCCAGGGTGATCCTCGCTGCCCCCTCCCAATAGGAGACCGCTCCTGTCAAAAGCTGGCGGTCGATTTCAGGATGGACCCGCACCACCGTGTTACCTCCCACCAGAAAGGCGATCCGGGAAAGATCAAGGCATCGATCGTTTTTTCCCTTGAGAAGGCGCACATTCCGGGTTCGGGTCACCGTCCAGTCCACTCCTTTTCGCTCAAGAACGGTTGCCCGATGAAAGGGCGAAAGCCGGACTCCCCGGTCGAGCATCTGGTAGAGCATGAGGCCCCGGGTATTTTTCTTGTTCCAGGCCCAGACCCAGATCCAGCCGATCTGGTCTTTTGCCAGGGAGTGGACCATCCACTCGTGGTCGAACCAGCATTGTCCGTGGACGGTCCGGGTCTTTTGGGCTCCGTCGGAGCCGACGGTTGTCACGGTTCCGGTGATCATGACCAGGGGATAAGAATAATAGAAGGCCCAGTCCTTTTGCGAAGGTCCGGTAAAGAACTTCTTCCGGGCGGCATGCCAGACGGGGGGAGAGAGGGGGGTGAGGGCTAGGTTAAAGCTCTGGTTACCCACACGGAAGACGAGAGCCAGGGAGGGGGAGGAAGGTTTCGGAAGGTCCAGGCGGTTTCTGCCGATCCGGACAGAGAAGGGATCCTTCTTTGCCAGAACCGAGCGGGAAAATCCCCTTCGTTCCCGTTCGGTGGCAAGAAAGGTCTTGCGGTCGAGGTCCGAGAGCGCCCCGTGGAAACCAAAGATCTCCCGGGGAGACCAGGGGCCTCCGGCGGAGGAGGATGAGCCCTGGTTCGTCATCCGGAAGAAGGTCGCCTGAAAGCCCTGGTGGATCTTTTCGCCGGTTGTGAGGTAGCCCGTCATGTACCACCACTCAATGGGAAAGTCCGGGTGGGGGTCAAGATGGGCCCAGAGGGAAGGGGCGGGAGAGGAGTTGGCCAAGGCCAGGAGAGGAGAGAGAAGGAGGCCCCCAAAGAAAAGGGAGAGAATCAGGTGTCTCAGGGATTCCCTCACAGCCGCTCTCCCGTCAGGGTCTGGTCGCGCTTTAAAAGATAGGCCGGGGCGGCAAGGGAGAGAAGGGAGGCGCCAAAGAGAAGCGAGCAGAGAAGGAGGATATCCTTTCCAGGAAGGTTCCAGAGGATGGTCCATCCGAAGGCCTCCCGGTTGATCACGAAGACGATGATGGCTCCGACGACCAGTCCCAGGAGGACTCCCAGAAGGATGCCCCAGAGGACGATCAGGGTGGTTTCAAGGAGAAGCATGAGAAGCTTTTCCCGGGAGAGGAGCCCCAGGTAGCGGTAAAGGGCGAACTCCTTCCTCCGTTCGTAAAGCAGAAGGACCAGCGAGTTCGACACCCCGAAGATCGAGACCACGATCGCGATCGCAAGAAGGGCATAGGTGACCGAGAAGGACTGGTGGAAGACCTCGAGGATCCGGTCCCGAAGACCGTTCTGCGATCGGATCAACAGATGGAGGTCGGGGGGCAGGGCTCCGGTCAGGTGGGCGACGAAAGCCGGGACCTGAGCGGGATCCTTCAGGAAGACCGAGAGGTTGGAGGGGGCGTTCACCCCCTGTTCGGGGGCAAGGCTTGTGTAAGGAAGAAGAAGGATGCCCTCGATGGTGGAGTAGTCCCGGTAGACCCCCAGGATCCGTCGGGTGAAGGGACCCTTGCGGGTGGGATAGGTGACAGGGTCGCCCACTCCCAGCCCGTAGCGGTTGGCGAAGGGTTCGGAGACCAGCACTCCCTTACCTCCCATGAAGTCCTTGAGGACTCTCCCAGAGGAGCCCCCGCCCACCAGGGGAAGGGGGGCGTCTCGATAGAAGCGGTCGAGGTCGGAGTAGGCAAGATAGGCGGGTTTTCCGGCGATGGTGGCGGAGAGGAGGGTGTAGCGGGCCACCCGGTCCACTGAGGGGTCCTTCGAAATCTGTTGGTAGAGACTCCGGGAGAGGGTCTCGGAGCAGTAGGAGGAGAGACAGGTTGCGGGCTTCAGGTAGACATCGGCCTTCAGGTTCTGGTCGATCCAGAGGTTCAGGGTCTTTTCGAAGGAGGAGATCATGACCACGATGCCGATGACCATGCCGAGGCTTGCCATGACTCCCGAGATCGCGATCCGTGTCCGGCTTAGCGTGGCGGTGAAGGCCGAGAGGGAGAGAGAGAAGACGGGATCGGGAAGACGGGAGGAGAGCCTTCTGAAAAAGGGAGAGAGTGCCCCCAGAAGGGCCGGAATGAGAAAGCTCCCCGAGAAGACGGCAAAGAGCGCCGCGGCGTAGCCTCCCCAGGGGAAGCGGTGGATGGCGGGAAGACGGGTGAGGGCCCAGCTCAGAAGCCCGAAGGCTACAAAGAGTCCCCAGAAGGTCCGCTGCTGCGAGGCCATGCTCTCCTCCTCTGGAAGGCGGGAGAGTCCCAGAACCGGAGGAATCCGGGTCGCCTCGCGGATGGGGGCCGTGATGGCGATCAGGGAGACCCCCATGGAAAAGAGAAGGGCCAGGAGTCCCTCGAAGAGGGAGGCTCCGACGGGAAGAAGGTGCGGGGGAAGAAACATCGTGGCAATGGTCCTTTGAACGGCCTGGAGGGTCAGACGGGCCAGGGCCTGGCCCCAGAGGAGGCCGAACAGGCCACCCAGGAGGCCGAACCAGGCCGCCTCGAATGCCAGGAGAAGACGGATTTCCCTGGCGGTCACTCCCAGGAGCCGAAGGGTCGCGATCTCCGCGCGCCTCCTGACCACGAAAAGGAGAAGGGTGTTTCCGATCAGGAAGTAGGCGACCAGAAAGGCGACCAGGGAGAGGGCCATGAGATTTGAGCGGTAAGCGGAGAGCATCGAGTCGTATTGGCTTTTCCGGGCCTTCCGGGAGAGGACCAGAAGCCTCTTGTCGAAGTCCTTCCGGAGGGATTTCGCCAGGGCCATCACCATCTCCGGAGAAGGTTTCAGGGTCGGGGGGCCATCCCAGAGGAGATCGATCCGGGTGAGATCCCCCATTTTCCCGAAAAGGGACTGGGCCCAGGAGAGGTCGACCAGAAAGGTGTTCCGGGGAAGCATGCGGGAGCGGATCGTGTCGGGGATCTCCCCCAGAACCCTCAGGGGGACGGTGGCGGTTCCGTAGGCCACCGTGATCGGCTCTCCCGCTTTTAGGTGCCAAAGGGACAGGGTCCGGGGAGGGAGATAGACGCCGCCCCGGACGGAGAGAATGTCCCGGTCCTTTTTCCCCGGCGGGCGATCGGCGCTTTCGAGAAAGTCGAGCCCCTTAAGAAGGAAGGTCTGGCCCTGGTAATTCACGGTGAGTTCAAGCAGGGGGGAGATCCGGAAGGGGGCCGGACCCAGGAGTCTCTCGAGACGGTCGATGGTGTGGTCGGAGAAAAAGGTGCCGGAGGGGGCCACCAGGGAGAGAACGGCCGGATCCCGGACATGGTTGATGGCATTTTTAAAGGAGAGGAGCGAGCTTCTGTCGGCCTGGACGATGGCCAGGACGATGGCGGTTCCCAGCGAGATCCCGAAGAGGGTGAGAAGGGTGGCAAAGGGAGTCCGCCGGAGGTTCCGCAAGGAGTAGGAGAGGAAAAAAAGGAGGGTGGACACGGGATCCTAGCCGCCGGGAGGAGGTACGAACTGGCCGTCCCGGAGGTTGAGGATACGGCTCCCGTACCGGGCCGCCTCGAGGCTGTGGGTGGTCATGACGATGGTCGGACGGAACTCCTTGTGGAGGAGGGTCATGAGTTCGAGAACCTTGCGTCCGGTGAGATGGTCGAGGGCTCCGGTGGGCTCGTCGGCCAGAAGAAGACGGGGACGGTGGATCAGGGCCCGGGCCACCGCTACCCTCTGCTGCTCCCCTCCCGAAAGCTGGGAGGGGAACTTTTGGCCCTTGTCCCCCAGTCCCACCTCGGCTAAGAGGGCCCGAACGGCCTCCCGGTCCCTGTGGCCGTTCAGACGGGCAGGGAGGGCGACATTCTCGAAGGCGGTGAGGAAGGGGAAGAGGTTGTAGTTCTGGAAGATGAAGCCCATCTCCCGCCTTCGGACAAGGGTCTTCTCCGAGTCGTCCATCGCTCCCCAGGACCGCCCGTCCAGGAGAAGCTCCCCCGAGTCGAAGGGGTCGATCCCGGCCAGGATATTGAGAAGGGTCGACTTTCCGGAGCCCGAATCCCCCATGATGACCACCCATTCTCCGGCTTCGACCGCAAAGGAAAGGGTCCGGAGAACCCTCTGGGAGGGGCCTCCTGGATGGCCGTAGCTCTTCTCGAGATCGGTGCAGAGAATGGGGATCCCCATCAGGATCCCTGGGCGTCGGATTTCAGGAGGTCCGAAATGACAGAGAGATCTTTTTCCCCCTGGCCCCGCACCTCGATCCTTTGGTAGAGGGAACGAAGATGGGCGAGCGTTCCGGGAAGGGCCCGGTTTCGGGAGAGAAGCTCGGCCATGAGAAGGTCCAGGTCCTTTTTCATGAGGGAGGCGGAGAAGGCCTTCGTGTAGTTCTCATCGAGAAGATTGCGGATCTTGATCCGATAGAAGGGGGTGGCGAGGGGACTGTCGAGGAGGGCATCGGCCAGGGCTTTTTTCTCGAGGCCCAGGGACTCCCCGGCCTGAAGGGTCTCCGCAAGGGCCTCCATATGGGAGGCCAGAAGAAAGTTGATGGCGAGCTTGGCGGCCATGCCTGAGCCGGCCGGACCAAACCAGTGAAGGCTCTTTCCCAGGACTGAAAGGGGGGCCTCGATGTTTTTCCGGAAGTCTTCATCTCCTCCGGCCAGGAGGAGAAGCTCGCCCCTTTCGGCCGGAACGACCGATCCCGAGACGGGGATATCGAAATAGACCGCCCCTTTCTCATGGCAGGCGGAGGCCTCCACCCGGGCCTCCTCCGGGGATTCGGTGGACATGTTGACCACAATCTGGTCGGGATGAAGTCCTGCCAGAAGACCCTTGTGACCGGAGAAGAGGTCCCGGGCGGCTTTGCCGTCCCGGACCATGACGATGACGAGGTCGCTCTCCGCCACGCAGTCAGCGGCACTCGAAACCACGGGAAAGGGAAGGGAGGCGAGGCCTTCATGGAGGGTCCGGTTGTAACCCCGGACGAGAAAGCCGGCCTCGGCAAGCCTTCGGGCCATCGGCCATCCCATGGACCCCAGACCCAGCCAGGCGATGCGGGATCCCTTGTCGATCAGGGGCGGAGACGGGTCCAAGGAAAGCTCCTGGGGTAGTGGAATGAATTTTTGACGTGATGAAGGGTCATGTAAACTAAAATCCTAGCATCTGCCCTCGTTTCTTTGCAACCCGAGGGGGTTTTGGCCAGTTTCCCCTTTCTCCCCCAGGGGCTCGGCCTTATGGGCCGCCGGATCCTGCTACCACTCCTTATTCCTTCCAGCGGGATAACCGGAATATTTTGGTCGGGGAAGGCTGTGGAGAATAATTTCTTCTGGCGATCCCCGAGGGGGCGTCTTTTATGAAATGATTGCGGAGAAGAAGAAATGATAGAATGAGCCTCCAATTGCTTGGACTATCCCACTAATATAAAGAGGGGGGGGGTTGGGGATGAAAACTACGATCAAAACAATGCCCCAAAAAACTTGATAACGGGTACGAGATCATCTGGCGGAACTTATTGAGGCGGTGGAGTCCGGGTCTGAAAGGGAGATCATCCTTGTCCGGCGTGAACGTCCTGTGGCCAGACTGGTGGGCCTTCATGAGTCAGTCTCTTCGGAAAAGAGGATCGGAGCCGCCAAAGGGTTATTTTCCGTTCCGTCCGATGTGGATTCTGAAAATGAGCAAATCGCTGGTCATTTTCGCATAACCCCCCAGGAATAAGAACTTTGCCGGATAGAAGAACGCTTCTCGGACCCTCCCTTGGACGCAATTTTCGGACAAAAAAAGGGGGCCGTCGAGGCCCCCTCTTTTTGTTTCCCGAGGTGAGATCGGGTTACATGTTGTTGATGATCTCGGTTCCGAACTGGGAACACTTGACCTCGGTGGCTCCCTCG
The DNA here is from genome assembly GCA_021827365.1 of Nitrospirota bacterium. Lineage (GTDB taxonomy): Bacteria > Nitrospirota > Leptospirillia > Leptospirillales > Leptospirillaceae > UBA4572. The sequence continues at coordinate 8,427 of JAKAWK010000016.1, read as the reverse complement.
AGCTGACGGGCAAAGTCGTAGGTCACCTTCTTCTTCTGGATGGCATTCTTCACGCCCTTCAGGATGAGGTCGGCCGCTTCCTTCCACCCGAGGTAGCGGAACATCATCTCTCCGGAGAGAATGACCGCCCCCGGATTGACCTTGTCCTGGCCGGCATACTTGGGGGCCGTTCCATGGGTCGCCTCGAAGCCGGCAAATCCCGTTTCGTAGTTGATGTTGGCGCCGGGAGCAATCCCGATTCCGCCGACCTGGGCGGCCAGGGCGTCGGAGAGGTAGTCCCCGTTCAGGTTCAGGGTGGCGATCACATCATATTCGTCCGCCCGGAGAAGGATCTTCTGCAGGAAGGCATCGGCGATCTCGTCTCTGATCAGGAGCTTCCCGGCCGGGGGATTCCCGCCGCAGTCGTCCCAGCTCACCGTCTTGTCGCCGAACTCCTCCTTGGCGACCTCGTAGCCCCACTTCCGGAAAAAGCCCTCGGTGAACTTCATGATGTTGCCCTTGTGAACCAGGGTGACGCTCCGGCGGTTGTTGGCCAGGGCGAAGCGGATGGCGGCGCGGACGAGACGCTTGGTGCCCTCTTCGGAGACCGGCTTGATGCCGATGCTGGCGGTCTTGGGGAAGCGGATCTTCTTCATGACCCCTTCCTTCTCGAAGATCTTGTAGAACTCCTGGATGGCAGGGGAGCCGGCAGGCCATTCGATTCCGGCATAGATGTCCTCGGTGTTTTCCCGGAAGATCACCATGTTCACCTTCTCGGGGTGCTTGACCGGGGAGGGGGAGCCGAACCATTCGACGGGGCGGACGCAGGCATAGAGGTCGAGCTCCTGACGAAGGGCCACGTTGATGCTTCTGAAACCGCCGCCGACCGGGGTGGTCAGGGGGCCCTTGATGCCGACCAGGAATTCCCGGTAGGCGGTCAGGGTGTCTTCCGGGAGCCAGGTGTTGGCGCCATAGACTTCGTTGGCCTTCTCTCCGGCGTAGGTCTCGAACCAGATGACCTTCTTCTTTCCGTTGTAGGCCTTGGAGACGGCGGCGTCGAAGACGCGGACGGAGGCGTTCCAGATATCGGGCCCGGTGCCGTCTCCGGCGATGAAGGGAATGATCGGATTGTCGGGCACATGGAGCTTGCCGTTCTGCATGGTGATTTTCTGACCCTCTTTGGGCGGGGTGAGTTTCTGGTAGGACGACATGGAATTCCCTCCTCGGTGATGGAATGATGGCCGGGCTCTCCTGCCCATGCGGGCATGACCGGAAAAGTCCCGAATTGATTGTGAAGAGTGCCTTTGGATGAGGATCGAGGGAGGATGGAAAACCCTTCGATTCGCCGTTGATCGAGAGGCCTTCTCTTCATGACCCCCGCCATTCTGCAGCCTGTCTCCCGACCTCATTGTCAGGATGGCAGAATGCGGGCCATTTTGGGGGACAGCCATAAATCCGGCCGTGCGAAAAATGATAAAAAGTGCGCGGATTCACTCTGTCCGGAAGAAAACCCTGACATTATACCTTTGGAGATGTGAGCTTGGCAATAGTGCCACGATGTGCGGTCAGGCACATTCTGTGATTTTGATAATCGTTCCCGTTGTACCATTTATGGCGGAAGCCTCCATGCAGAAAAAGGGGGTGAAGGGAAGGGTTTTTTTATGAAAGGGAAACCCGAATTGGCGGCTCCGTGAGGAGAGCGGTCGAAGAATTCCTTATTTCATGAAGTGATCAAGGCTGGCATCGCCCTTGCTTTCCCCTCCGGCAGGAGGGACATCATGCCGCATGCCGAACTGATCAACATCTTTGTCGACAATTTCGGGGAAAATCCCCTGATCACCGAGTTTGCCAACAACGTCGCCAATTTCGTCGTCTATGGACTGGGGGCCTTTCTCTTCATCCTGGGAATGGCCCGGGCGGGATTCGCCATGAAGAGCCACGACGCCGACGGAATCCGCCAGGGAGTCATGACGGTGGCGGGAGGGGCCCTGGTCCTCATGTCCAAGGCAATCTGGGACACCCTGACCGTCTGGGCGGGACTCTGATGGAGTCCTACCGCCACATTCTGCGGGCGCCCCTTCTCGGGCGCTACCAGATTCCTGGGGATCTTCTTCTGCCCCTTTTCTGGATCCTTCTGGGCTTTCTCTTCGGGATCAACCTGGTCTTTCTCCTCTTTTGCCTCGCCCTTTCCCTCCTGGCCCTTTTCTGGATCCGGAAGACGGGGGAAGGGACGATCCGGGGGCGCCTCCTCTACCATCTCAGAGGCCGGATTCATCGTGTGGGGTAGAGGGGCGGCAAGGGAAGGGGGAGTCCACCGCCTCTTCGATCTTGCCAGGCTCTCCGGAACAACCCTGGTGGGCTCCAGCGGACGCCTGGGCCGGATCCTCTTCCTGTCGGGGGTGAACCTCTTTCCGCTGGACGAGGAGGAGGCGTCCCGGATCTACCGGGGGCTCGTGGCCCTCCTTTCCCACCTTCCGGAAGGGTACGGATTGCAGTTTCGGGTGGAGGTCCGCCACGGACGACCGGGGCAGACGCCAGGCCTCGTTCCCGAAGGCCTGGATTCCAGAAAGAGACAGTCGCCCATCGGGGAAGAAGATCCGATGGGAATCCTTTTCCGGGACAGGCAGAGGGACTTCCGGGAGAGAGCGGCCCGGCGCCGGAGACTGGTGCTTTCGATCACGGGCTATCCCGACCATGAAAAGTCCCGTCTTCGTCCCTCCTTCTTTCCCCGGGGACAGGCCGCTCCGGCCTCCCGGGACAAGGAGGGGAAGGAAGGTTTTGCCCGGAGACTCCGGGAAATCCGGGAGGTGGAGGAGACCCTCCTGGCTCTCCTGCCCGGGGCCGGAATGGAAGGAGTCCGGCCCGACGAGGAAGAGATCCTTCGTCATCTGGCCGAACGGGCCAATCCCGGCCTTCATGTGGCAAAACCCTTTCGCCCCGACCGCCGGGGAGCGATTGCGCCCCTCTTCCAGACCACCTTCCAGGAGTTTCCCGGAGAACTGCGGGCCTTCCGACCGGACGGAACACTCCTGTGGGGGCGCTTCCACGCCCTCCGCCAGCTTCCGGCCCTCTTCCACCGGGAGACCCTTGCCCCCATTCTCGAAGGGCCGGACTTCGACTGCGACCTGACGCTCAATCTCTTCAAGCCGGACCGGTCGCTCGTGAGCCGGTCGGTCCAGTCGACCTCCACCCTCAACCGCTTCCTGACCCTCCTCCTCCCGGGAAAATCCTACCGCCTCGAATCGGTCATCTCCGGCCAGGAGGACTTTCTCCGAAAGCTTCACGAGGGGCCCGAAGAAGAAAGCCGCCCCCTGGTCGCCAACCTGACCTTCGGGTACTGGCACCCGGACCGGAAGGTCCTGTCGGGCCAGGGAATCGAGACGGTCCGGAGCTTTGGCGAGGCCGACGGGGCCCTTTGCGCCCTGGAGCCCTTTCGGCAATGGCCGCTCTTCCGCAGCCAGTTTCCCCTGGACGGAGATGCCAACGACCGCTGGGAGGTCCTCTCCGCCTCCCATGCGGCCCGCTTTGTCCCGGTCTGGGACCGGTTCCCGGACCAGGAGAACGCCTGGTTCGTCGCCAAGAACCACCGTCAGGAGATCCTGGGGCTCGACCTCTGGAGCCGGGAGCTCCCCAACGCGAACGGCTTGGTGATCGGCCGCTCGGGGTCGGGAAAATCCTTCGGGGTGAAGCTCCTTCTCATCCAGTACCTGTTGTCCGACCTCTCCAATCAGACCATCATCGTGGAAAACGGGGGGGACTTCGAACGGCTCGCGGGCTTTTTGGGGGGAGACTACGTCCGGATCGACCTCTCGGGCTCCTTCTCCCTCAATCCCTTTCCTCTCCGGGCCGATCTTTTGGGAACGAACGGGGAATACGATCCGGACTGGACGGGATTTCTGGTGGCCCTTCTCGAAACCTTCCTTGTCACCGCCCATCCCGTCAGTCCTCTCCACCGGAGCATCCTGGCCCAATGCCTGGGCGATCTCTACGACCGCCTCCCCGATCCCGAAAGCCGTCCCTGCCTGACCGACCTTGTCAGGACCCTCTTCGCCTACCGGGGCCGGGATGCCGAAGACGAGGAGGCGGCCCTCAAAATGGCCAAAACCCTCGAGTCCTGGGCCACCGGCCTCTATGCCCCCCTCTTCAACAATCCTTCGGGCTTCGCTCCCGCCTCCCGGATCCTGGCCTTCGACCTCTCGGGGCTCGACCGCCAGGAGGCCCTCAGGGGGATCGTCTTCGCCTTCATCGCCGGCCTCTCCATGGAACGCCTCTTTCGCCAGAAGAACCGCCGGCTCTATTTCGTCTTCGACGAGGCCCACCGTCTCATGACCCAGTTCCGGGGAACGACCTTTCTCGAACATCTCTACCGTTCCGCCCGAAAGTTCGGAGGCGGAGTGATCGCCATGAGCCAGTCCCCGGAGGACTGGCTCATGGAGGGGCGGGAAGGGGGGATTCTCGGCAACTCCTCCTGGAAGTGGATCTTCCCCTGTTCGGTTCTTCCGGAGACATACCGGAAGATCGGTCTCTCGGAGCGGGAAATCGCCATCATCGACTCTCTGGACTCCCTCCGGGGAGACTATGCCGAATGCTATCTCACGATGGGGACGCGCCGGGGAATTTTAAGGCTTGAGCCTTCCCCCCTCGAATACGCGATATCCGCCCGCTCCCCCGAGGAAGACAGGAGGTTCGACCGCCTCCGGGAGGAGACGGGATCCCTCTCCGAGGCGGTTCTGGCTTTTGCCCGCGAGCGATGGGAGGAGCGATGGTCCGGAGAAGACTAGGGGCGGGATCCGCTGGGATCCTCCTCCTTGTCCTTTGTCTCCCGGAACCCGCCCGGGCGGGCGTTCTTCCCGGTCCGGACACGGTGATCGAATCCCGGATCCTCTGGGTCGAAAGCCAGATGCGGCTCTCGATGAGCCGGTTCCACCAGCTTTTTCTCAAGAAGAACGAGGGAGCCGACTTCTACAGCACCCCCGCCCTTCCTCCGGTTGCGCTTCCGCCTCCCGCCACTCCGGTGGGAGGCGGGAGCGGCGTTTCAGGTCTCACCCAGTCGGCCGCCGAAGGAATGGGACAGGCCGTGGGGGCTCTTCCCGGCGTCCAGGGAGAATTCGAAAGCGGGGCGAGCGTCCACGATCTGGCCTACAAGGCAAGCCCCGAAGGGGCCCTTCGCCTGGGCGCCGACATGGAGGGACGCATCTTCGAGACGTTGGTCAACATCCACCAGGATCTCCTCTACCTCCTCAAGGTCCAGTCCTCCCGCTCCGGTTTAAAGGGAGAGATCCTGGACCGGTCTCACTCGGAGAATCTCCGGGACCAGGAAATCCTGAAGATCGATCTTCCGCAGTGGATCATGGTCCGGTGAGAAGGAGGCCAAAGTGACCTGTCCCTCGACCCAGGGAATCCTGGTCTTCCAGGATTCGGCCACCATCCCCTGCGTCCTTCTCCCTGTCAGGGAGCAGATGGCCGGACTGACCCGGGTCCTTCTCTTCGTGAGCCTCCCGCTCGCGATTCTTTTCCTGGGCTTCAAGATGCGGGAAGGGGAACGGGTCTTCGCAGATCTCCTGAAGATCCTTCTGGTCTTTTTGGGGCTTGCCGGCTACGATTCCTGGTTCACAGACGGGGTTCAGGTGGTGGGGGCTGTGGCGCAGAGTCTCTATCCCAGCGCCCTGGTCCTTTCCTTCTACGAACATATCTGGCAGTCTTCCCTGATCCCGGGATCGGTCGGCTCCTTCGTGAGCTTCCTCTCCGACCCCATGGGGATCCTCTATCTGGTTCTCCTCGATGGCCTCAAGGTGATCGTGCTGGCCTTCTCCCTCGTCCGTTACGCCCTCCTGGCCTTCCTATATATCGTGGGCCCCCTCCTTTTTGCGGCGGCCATTATCCCGGGACTCTTCTTCCTGGTGGGCCAGTGGGCCCGGAATACCCTGGAAATCAGCCTCTGGCTCCTCTTCCACAACCTCCTGATCGGGATCTTCTCCGCCATCAATCTCACCCAGGCCCTCTCGACCGGACCGGTGACCACAATCCTCACAAACCGGGTCCTCGAGATCGGGATCCTCCTGGTGCTCGTCCTGATGATCCTCTTCGTCCCGATCCTGACCCATCTTCTCCTGGATCGCTCCTACGAGGGGATCGGCTCCTTCGTCGGCCCCCAGGCGGAGGCCCTCGGGCGAAGCCTCTGGCACAACATCGTCTCGAAGCCCCTCCTCAAGGGGGAGCTTCCCTTCGGTATGGGAGAGTTCAAGATGGGGACGACGACCAAGGATCTGGGGCAGGGTCGCCGGGTCTACCGCAAGCGGCAGCTCCGCCTGGGGCCCATGGATTTTACCTCCATGGTCTGGCAGCGGGAGAGCCGGAAAAAGGGTCCGGATGGACCGGTGAAGGGGGACTCTGTCGCGACCTCCCCCGAAACTTCCAAAAAAGCCCCGACGAAAAAGGGAGCGGGCCGGAGCCGGAAGGCGGGCGGAACGGTCAGAAAAAGCGGGACCACGGCCTCAAAGGGGCGCCGGAAGGCTCCGGCAAAAAAGGCGGGGGAGGCGGGGAAGGCCCCCGCTCCCCGGACCCGGAAAAGGGGCGGGGGCCAATCCCTTCCGACCGGGTCTCCCGAGAAAGGAGGTGACGGATGAGGGAATTTGATGAGGGAGAGGCTCTGGATGGGGAAGCCCCGCTGGACGTGATCCCTTCCTATACGGTCTCCCGTGAGGAGCTGGAGCGGGGGTTCGGGGCGATGCGCCGCCTTCTCTGGGGGCTGGCCTTCCTGATGGTGGTCAATGTGGGTGTCACCCTTCTTCTTTCCGGGGACCGCTCCCTCATCGTCGCCCTTTCCTCCGACGGCCACATGCAGCTTCTCTCCCGGATCTCGGACACCGTCTACCAAAAGAACCGGGACCGGATCCTCAAGGCCTTCGCCACGGACTTTCTTTCGAACCTGACGGCCTATGACTCCTTCGAGGTCTCCTACCGGTTCGAGAAGGCCCTGTCGGCCATGACACCCGATCTCAGAGTCCGGATGAAGCGGGAGATCGTGGCCCAGAACCTCGTGGCCACCATCCGGAAGGCCCGGATCCATACCGCCCTCGTCGTCCGGGATTTCTCCCTTAGGCGGGTGGCCCGCGGGGTCTGGTCGGTCGATCTCAAGGGGGAGCGGACCACCACCGTCTATGGACAGGACCAGGGCCGGAGAGCGGGATTTGCCGCCCGCCTTCTCATCCGCAAGGGTGGGGCGACAGCCTTCAATCCCTATGGCCTCTGGGTGGAAAACTTCCAGGATCAGCCGCAGGAGAGCTCTCCCGGCGGGAGCCGCCCCTGATGAACCGGACCTTCTGGGCGGGATTCGGGATGGCGGTGATCGTCATCCTCCTCCCCGTGCTCTTCCTTATCGACGCCCGCTCCTCCGTCGACTCCCGCCCTCCCGAAAAAATCCCCGGGAAGCCCTCCCCGCCGCTTCCGGACCAGACGGAGCCCCCGGCCTCCCTTCCGCCCCTTCCCGAGGCCAGGGTCCCGGTCTCCCCCTCCTCGCTCGCCCCCCAGGCTCCTTTGACACCGCTGTCCTCCCTTTCGGCCCGGGAGATGGAGCATCCCGAGATCGTCTTTAGCCCCGAGCGGGTCAGACGAAGCCTTGCCAACGACCCGAGGCTTGGAAGATCCGCCCGAAAGCAGGCCCCAAAGACCTCGGGGATCCGGACCATCGTCTACGACCCGGCCCATGTCACGACGGTTAAAACGGCCGTCTCCCATGTGACCCTCATCGACCTTCCGGAGGAGGCCAAAGAGGTCTATCTTGGCGATGCCAAACTCTTTCTCGCCGAGGTCTTCGGACCCCGCGTCAAGGTCAAGCCCATCACCTGGGACCCGAAAGAGACCACCAACATGATCGTCTATACCCTTCACCGCCAGTTTGCCTTCCGTCTCAGGGTGGTGCCCGAGGGAGAGGAGGACGATCTCCTCACCTTTTATCTTCCCCGGAGCGACACCGTCGTCAACCTCACCCCCCTCCGTCAAAAGATGGAGAAGGATCTCGCTCTCCGGGAACAGGGCGATCTTCGGAAAGCGGCCCTCAAAACCCTCCGGAGGGCCGGGGCCTCCGACCCAGTGGGCGTCTTTTCCGAAAAGAACGGGCTCCGGGCTGCTTTCCTGGGATTTTCAACCCTCGGAAAGGAGCGGTACGCCCTTTTTGAAGTCCGCAATAAAAGCCGCCAGTCGGTCCGCCTTTCGGGGATCCGGCTTCGTCTCTTCAAAAGCTCCCTCTTCTGGGAGGGGCGTCGGGAATGGGTGGATGGAGAGGACTTCAGCCAGGGATACCGCCTTGAGATTTTGCCCAACGGCAGGAGACGGGTCCTTCTCCCGGCCGATCCGCCCCCGCTCTCCTCCTCGCGCGAAGGATATCTGGCGGAACTTTGGATCGAGAAGGACTCTGGAGGGCGACAGACCTTCAGGCTCGAGGCTAAG
>JAKAWK010000015.1 GCA_021827365.1 Nitrospirota bacterium | reverse complement strand
CTTTCCCCCCTGAATGGGGCCGGTATTGGTCTTGATCTTCCTCTTTTTGGTTCGCTTGTCGTCCTGTTTTATCCCTGATTGTCGGGAATTGGACCCATAGAGGACAAGACGAGGTCAAAGACGGTTCGAAGAAGGAGCATTGAGGGACAATAAGGCACCAATGCTTCTCTTTGGGGGATTCTCTCGAACATGGCCAATTATCAGTCCTTCCGGCGTGCGGCATTTGACTGTGACACCGAATTAGCCCGGTTGAAGCCTTCGAGATCGGAAACTGCATCACCGTAAAGTATAGTGTTGCAGTCGGGAAGACTGATTGCGGCCATTTTCCCGCCGCCGTGCAACACCCCCTTTTATCTTGCTCTCCCCGGATCGCCATTTATTCCGGAATCGGCTCCTCCTTGTTCCTGAGGCGCTCCTGGACAATGGAAAGAATTGCCCGGTGCCGTTTTTCGCCGGAATTTTCCATGGCTTCCCGTCCCGGGAAGTTCCCTGGAATCTCCGGCGTATAAAAAAGATAGGCGTCCAAAAATTCGTCTGTCAGAAGTTCTGCACGGGAGAGTCTGTGGGCCATCTTTCCCAGGCGTCTCGTGACATTCCCGAGCAGTTCCCGGACCTCCTCCTCGAAACTCTCCTTGCCGGAGAGCTTCTCTTCGATCATGGATCCGGCCAGGGCGGAAAGAGACACCTGGTAGAGCGTGCTCATTTCTTTCAGGCGATGATAGGACGTGTCCGGAACGGTGATCATGATGCGATGGCTCATTTCTGTCTCCCTTCGGGTAATGGTCAATTCTGTTGGAAGTAAAAATCCGAGCATCGCAAACCGGAGGGACAGTCCGGATGATTCTTTGCCCTGATCAGATCCTCAAGCTGAAACTCGTATTTTCCCGGGACATCCGGATCGGACCAGACCCGCATCTCCGACGGAGTGACGCGATGAAGGAGGTAGCCCAGGCCGATGGATCCACTGGCCCCAATGATCGCGGACCCAAGGAGGGAGAGGACAACCGTGGCCCATGAAGCTGTCCGGGTCCGCGCAAAAGCCGATCTGGCACGGGATTCTGCGGCCTTTCCCGCGGCCGTCGCAAATTCCTGGACGGCGGCCTCCTTTTTTTTCTCGATATCGTCGTCCAGGCCGTCCTGTGCTTTCCGGATCGCCTCCGCCCCGTTTCCGGCGGCCTTGTCGATGTCCCTGACGAGAGTTCCCCGGAGAGCGTCCATCTTTTCGGTGATCTCCGTATTGATGATCTTCCGGAGGTTCGCCCCCGCCTGTTCGGTGCCTTCCGTGATCTTTCCGGGGATGGAGGCCGTCTCTTTCCGGATGATCTCCAGTCTCTCCCGGGTCAGGTCTGCTCCTTTGGCGGCGGACCAGGCCAGACCGACCATGGCCCAGACCGGGTCGTCGGGGTTGTTGACGCCGTAGTCCAGTGCCAGTTCAAGGATGCCCTTGTGAGCCGCTTCGGGGAGATTCGACAGGACCTCGTCCCGCAAGCTGGAGTTATTCATGAGTCACCCCCAGTGCCGCCACCTCGTGGGCGGATTTCAGCCAGCTGAAAAGGAGAGCCCGGTCGGCGATCTTGATCGGGCTGTTCCGGTCGAGCATGACCGAATAGCCTCCCGGCAATTCCCGCACCATTTTTTCCAGGTGGTCGGGTTTCAGTTTTGGCATGATGCCTTCTTTCCCGCCCGCTCCAAGAAATTTCTCTCGGGCTTTCGATCCGAACCAGTGGTACCCGGTCACCGGCCCTCCGTGTTCGCTCATGACGACGATTTGCCGCGTGATTTCCGAGGCGGACATCAGTCCGGTCCGGATGGAGCTCTGAAGGTTTCCCGTATGCAGATCCAGAGGACCGACCGAATAGAAAACCGAAAGGTCGTATCCCAGCATTTCCGCCACATTTCCGAGCAGGCCGGCGAACTGGTCGAGAGTATCCGAAGCCTGTCCGGGCAGGTTCACGACGACGTTTTTGTCTTGGGCATGGTCTTCGAGCCATCGTCCCAGACTCGAAAAAGCCTCTTCCATCGCATCCGGGCGGTTCAAGTTGATATAGCCGGTCTCGACCAGGCCGGCATATCTCTGCCCCACATCCTTGCCGGATTTGTCGCCCTCGACCAGTGCGACCGGATGCCCGGTCTTCATCAGGTAATCGACCAGCACCATGGCCACTCTCGACTTGCCCACGCCGCCTTTTTCGCCGTGCGAGAGATAGATTGTCTTTTCCATTTTCTTCCTCCTGTTCTCGGATGTTTGTCCTGATTCCTATGCCTAGTCTGCTGTCTGAAAAAATCGGTCTCGGTTGATTCTTTTCAGAGTCTCGGAATTCGACCAGTGCTTTCTCCTTTGTTGGTGATGGTTGTGACCGATGGATGGATTGATTCTTCTCTCCGGTTATTTTTGTAACCCGTCATAGTTATTCCTCTCCTTGGATTGTTACCAGTCTTCTTTGAGAGAGATATTTGATCTCTCCCCAAAGAAGACTGGTAGACTCTTTGTAGAGTCTTAGTATGATTTTTCTTACCGCCTTCGGAATGGCTTCAGTTCTGGTGGATTCATGATCGCAGCGTTCCTGATATTTCCAAAAATATTCCTGATATTTCCGATTTTGTTCCCGATATTTCTGAAAAGCGTTCCTGTTATTTCCTTCGCTTCGGTCGGCCGATCCTGAAAATCTCCCCCGTCTCGTTTAGCGACCAGCCTATGTTTGCCAACTCTTTTCTCAGAAACAATCGCATTTTCCAGAGTCTCTTTCTGCATTCACTTTCTGTCGCCGGGGTCGGCCACACATGCTCTCCCAGTGTTTGTGGAAGGATAGAAGCCTCCTTTCCGGGCCGTAGCCAGGAGCAGAGCCAGGCATGGGCCGCTTTTCCGTATTCCGATCCGATCATTTTCCGTTCTGTGAGATCGATCCGGACATGCTGAGACAAAATCGCAAGGGTGTTCAGCGGATTGAGTGCGACATGGATGATGCCTCCGAAATCTTTATGCCAGCTGAGCAGATTCGACCCGTATTCCTCTCCTGTCTCCATCTTGTAATGGAAAGAGACTCCCTGAAGGCGCTTGAGACCTTCTCTTATCAGTCCCCAGGTTACAGATGTTCCGTGGATGCCAAGACAATACGCCAGGTCTCGCTCGGTTGTACTGATCTTCTGGATGTCGTCGATCAATCCTTCTATCCTGATTTTTGCGCGCAATTCTTTCCCGATCGGACCGGCTGGTTCAAGCGGCAAAAGACCGCGATCATTTCTCTTGATGCCAGCCAGGGCCAGAAGTTCGAAAAATAGCGATTGATCGTCAATTCCGAGGAGATCGATCGATTGCAGATGGACCGTACCTCCTTTGATCGCGTATCGAAAATCAATTCCTCTCTTTGTTTTTCGTTCGCCCCGTTTCAGGGGACGAAAAATTGGCATCATTGCAAGTTCCCGGTGATGGCGAGTATGGGTAAGATCAATCCTGCTCATAGTGGTTTTCTCGTTGTAAATTGCAGTTGTTTTGATCGGCAACCAATTTCAGGTTCAGGTTTGGATTGGTTTTCTTTCTCTCGGGGGCGGTTTCGTCCGAAGGTCTTGTTGATGATGCGACCGGAGCCGATGCGACCTCTCGTCCGGTACCATCACAAATCCGAAGCGTTTTTAGCCACTTCTCGCCATTCATCGAGACCGCGTAGCTGGCTTTCCCCTCTATAATTTCAGTCCAATCCCCGAATCCTTTGATGTTCTTTTTTACCACCTCGTCCGGATCGAGGCCCTGGAGCACAACCGACCACCGGGAACCAGCCGGAATTTTTGATGACCCGCGCGAAGATTGATGATTTTTTTCCCGGTTGAGCATACCGGCCTTTGATTGATGGTGGACCGCGAGGATCGCCGCTCCCGTCTCTCGCGAAATTTTCCGGAGAATATTTGCCGTCAACCGGCCCTCGCGGGATCCGGACTCGTCCGCATCGATAACCTCTGTTAAAGGATCGATGATGATCAGACGGGATCCGCCGGCATATTTGATGATTCTTTTGACATCCGGGCCTTCGACCGGATTCTTGTTGTGGTCAAGAGTCATCAGGGTAAATTCCGGAAGAATGAGCGGATCGAGATTCTGATTTGTTTCCTGCGTTCCGACCCATTCGTGACCCGGCATGTGCGCGATATTCCAGATCCTCCGCCAGAGAACGTTTTTCGAGTCCTCAAGCGTGATGTACGCAACCCGTCCAGGCCTTGGGGCGGACCAAAGAAACGTTCCATCCGGTCCTTGCGCCACCGGCCGACCGGAGGCAACGGCAAGGGCCATGTGGAGAGCCAACCAGGATTTCCGGACCCCATCCGGCCCGATCAGAAGCCCGTAAATTCCTATCTCGTCCGGAACAGGAAGATGACCAACGACGTACTCCTGTATAGGCGGCACGGTCATGGCGCACTGCGCTGCATCAAGACGATGCAACGTGTAGTGATCGGTATCGACACTGAGATTGCGGAGTGTCGAAATTTCACCTCGTATTCTCCCGACGGCCTCGATGTCGGCATTGCCGATGGCTTGATCCAGCTTTACAATCAGGTTTTTTACTCGTCTTAGAGAGGTTTTTTCACGGAGGATCCGGGCATAGTGGCTAGCGTTGGCCGCTGTCGGCACGATGTTTGACAGGTCGTCTATATATTCTTTTCGGCCGCCATCGAGACTGATCCCCTCCTTTGACAGGCGATCGGAGAGCGTGATCGGATCGATCCCGCTCCGCTCGTTCCATAGGTCCAATATTGTTCGATAGATTTGCTTATGAATGGAAAGATAAAAATCATCCGGTGTCAGGATTTCCCGGTCGATAACTGTATTATCCAAAAAGATCGCCCCAAGAAAAGATTTTTCGGCATCGATGTTTTGGGGAGGTTTTTGGAGAACCTTCATTGCTCACCCCTTTTCTGTCGGGTGATCTGTTCTGACTTGAGTGGACGTCCAGGCCTGCGTTTGGGGAAGCCGGAACTTTGTTCGGGACTTGAGAGAGAAGGGGCCAGACCGGCTCTCTCGTCCATCCACTGCTTGACCACCGCAGCGTGCCACCGCAATAGACGCGATCCCGGGAGGTTAAATCTGGGAGGGAGAAGTTCGGGGTGCTGAGAAGCCCGGATATAAATGGATTTTGGACCCAGACCGAGGATTTTCCCGAGGTCGGAAAGGGAGAGAAGCGGCTCAACTGTGGTATGATCGGACATGTCCAGCATCCTTTCTGAGCCCCAAGAGTCTGCCAAGATCGAGGGCGTGGGTGTTTGGATAATGGCGCTGGGAGCTCGCAACTCCCGGCGCTTTATTGTTATACTTGAATGAGATCCTTTGTGCCTCTTTTATACATTCCTTACTATGTATGAATAAATTTTTCATGTCAAGAGGAGTGGCGATTGAGTGATGACAAAAAAATTCTTCAAGCCATTGTCGAGCTTCGAGGAGAGTCGGTCCTTGGCTTGGCAATAAAAACAGGCTTGGACCAAGCTAATTTGAGCCGTTTTCTGCGTAATCGGCCGGGCGGATATCTGGGATACGAAAAGCTGATCACGCTTTATCGTTTTCTGGGCCTAAATCTAAATACCGTTGAGGATGAAAAAAAAGAACTGGCTGGCGGTGTTCACCGATGGTTTTTCAAGCCTGTCCTTGAAGAGGTTCTTTCCTATTTCTTCCCGGAAGGGGGAAAAAGGATCGATTGTATTCGGGAAAGTTTTGATCGGCAGGCGGGGTCGATGGATATTGATAACCCTCTCTCTGTTCTCTACCCTCATAATCACGATGATATCCGAATCATTGTGTTATACCCTCCCGAAAGATCCGCCATCGGTCTCCCAGAAGACTACCAGTTCCATCACTCCCCCCAGGATGCGAGAGGAATGTACTCTCCTGGGAAGGCGGGCTTGACCAGATTGATACACTCGGACCTTGATGTGCGAGAGATCGATACCATTTTGGGCAGGACGGATAAAAACTGGACTTGGAATACTTTGGGCGATGCCTTGGATCAAATGGGAATCTTCCCGGATGAGGTTGCCAAAAAGTTCGGACTGGATTAGAAATCCATTGCCATTCTTTGCCATAATTATGCCATAGTGAGAAATGTCAAAAGATAAAAAAAGAAGAAAGATGATTCCGTATAAATGGCTAATTTAAAGGAATTTATTAAAATTCTCTTCGGCAGTATTGGTGCCTTAACAGACTACGAATCTGAAGGTCGCAGGTTCAACTCCTGCCGGGCGCACCAATGCCAAAGCCACTCAAGAAGAATCAGCCTACATTAAGACTCCCCGCCGGCATGGGACTGATACAAGAAAAATTCCCCCCCTCTTCTGTCTGATTGGCTTTTCAATGCCGGGGCAAAGAGCCAACCTATCTGAAAATTAACTTTCCTGAAAACACGGTAAAAATTTCAGAATAGAATTGGAGTCTCCGGTTTTTTGTTCCCGTTATCCAGAAGAATTCCCAGTTCGATATTCGGATTTTTCTCTCACCTTTGAATTTCTGCTCCCGCTAAGTGCTAGGATGAGGAAGTCTTTGAGCTGTAATCTGTCCAGGAATCAGGATCCAGACGGAGTTTTCCGAGACTCTTGAGAGCGGTCCACCAGAAATCATTTTGCGGGAAGGCCTATCTGTGGATAAGAATATTAGCGGATTGATGGAGAAATTGGCCCAAATCGAACAGGAACTCGAAGCGGCCCTGGCCTCCGAGGTGAAAGAAAAGCAAAAAGATTTCCGTTACCGGATCGATAGAAAGAAAATCCTCTTCGAGGAGGAAATGAAACGGGTCAACAAGGAGATGCGCCAGGGGGTGGTGGCCTTTCTGATCTCAACTCCGATTATGAGTCTTCTTGTGGCTCCTGTCATCTATTCCCTCTATATTCCTCTCGCTCTTCTCGATCTTTGGATCACCCTTTATCAGGCCGTGTGTTTCAGGGCCTACGGGATACCCCGTGTACGCCGCTCGGACTTTATTGTCTTGGATCGGGGGGGGTTGCCTTATCTGAACTTTATCGAACAGTTCAATTGCAACTATTGCGGGTATGCCAATGGTCTTGTGGCTTACGCCCGCGAGGTGGCATCCCGGACGGAGCAGTATTTTTGCCCGATCAAGCATGCCCGGAAAATTCTCGGGACACACGACCGGTACCGGAATTTTTTCGATTTTGGCGATGGGGAGCATTACCGGAAGGAGCTTGATCGGCTCCGGGAGGAGCTCAGGAAAAACGGGAAGGCGGGTTTCGAAAAATAAAGTCCGATTCATCCACTGATAAAAAGACCCAGCTCGAATTCCATCATGAAATAGGTGGTGGGCTGGGGGCCGAGACTGCCATAGGTTGTAAGGCCCTCTCCTATTTCATTGAGCCAGAGGTCTCCAAAGGGCATGTAGGCGATTTCCGGAATAAAGGTCAGGGTCGGAACCACCTTTGTTTTGGATATGGGAATCGCGCCGTTGGCATCCGCCTCGAGCTGGAGGGCGATGGTCTGTTCAAAGGTCCGGCCGACGCTGATTTCGAAAAACGGATTGGCGATCGCCCCCATTCCCGTGGGGATGGTATAACCGGTGATCCCCTGGAAATAGACCCTATGGTAGCGATAGGCCCAAAGAAGCTCGGGAGTTAGGGAATTTCCCTGGCCGGGAAAGTTCTGGATCTGGGGAGTCGGCCAGAAATTGGCTTCGACTTCCAGGGAGACGATGGCCGCCTCCCTTGAGACCTCCGTGCCCGTCTGGTAGGGGACGGCCCGAAGGCCCAGGGTGATTGGCCCGAATCCCGAAGGCCCCTGACCCAGGGGATAGGTCATCAGGAGAACCGGAAAATCAAGCTCGCCGCCAAACCAGGCATTGAAGGCAAAATCCATTTCCCCGGAGAGAGTCCATCCGTTCCCTCGGGACAGATCGTCCGCATTGACCGAATGGAGGTAGAAGGCATTTTCGACCCAGGATTCTTCGATATTCAGGCTCCGGACGATCCCGCGGTCCAGGTCGAGCGGCACGGAAAAGAATGAATCCTGGGGAGGATTTGTCCCGGATCCCACTGCCAGCTGGGGAGAGTCTGCGATGGAAATGCCGGGCTGAACAAGGAGCATCATCCAGAGAAATCCATAGAATATGAAATATCTTCCGAAGATTTTCAGAGACTCCCTCCCGATAAGAAGATAACGAGAATCATTATCGAATTGTAAAGGAAGATTTGCAAGGAGAAATTTCAGAGGTTTGACAAGATCGTTCGGAGAGGGCCTAAAGATAAGGGTTTTAGCGGAATTTTCACGAAACTGTCTTGACCAAGGGCACGGATTTGTCCATAATCAAACGCGAGCCGCTAGCTCATTCGGTAGAGCATCGCCCTTTTAAGGCGAGTGTGCTGGGATCGAAGCCCAGGCGGCTCACCAGTTTTTCATCCCTTGCATTGTCCTGTGCTGTCTTTGTGATGAAACATCCCTTTCCCCCCTAATTCTCATGATGATCGGCCGAAGGCTGAGCATAACGCCGGAGATTCTCCGGAGACACCTCTTTCCCAATTTGCGACATAATCACGGAAGCCATGTCCGGTTCATCTGCGAACTCCCTGCATGATAGGGATGAGAGATCGTCCTAATGGGTCAGGATTCTTTGAACCCAGGCCTGGTTGTTTTCTGGGTTCCGTTGATCTGGTGTGTCCGGGAGTCCAGGGATTCCCGACGAGTCCACGGGGTATTGAGGGAGAACCCGGGGAAGGGAGTGAATGTTAACGAGAGGGTTGTCGGGGGCTCGAAGGATTGAAAGAGCCGAATTTGCGGAAGGCGTCTTTGAGTTGCGGGATGAGGGATCTGACTCCGTCGGGCACGCCGGGAACGGCAAGCTTCTTTCTCCAGAATTCGAAGATCTTGGGTCCCTCCGGAATCCCGTCTGTGAGGCATCCGGGAGCCAGGAGCATCGCGTCAGTTCGAGGAAAAAGATGAAGATGAAGATGGGGAACGGCCTCGCCAAAGCTCAGGATATAAACCTTCCCGACTCCGGGAAGGCCCAAAATTGTCTGAACGGCCAGGGACTGAAGCCGAGCCAGCTCCTCCCGTTCGGAGTCATCCAAAATACCGGCGTGTTCCACATGCCGAAGCGGAGCTATGACCAGGTAGCCGGGCAGATCGATCCCGGGCATGTGATCCAGGACGATTTTGGGGGACCTGTAGACGGTCAGAGAAGAGTTAGGATCTGCAAAACGGTCACAGAGGCTGCAGGAAGAGGTCATCGGTCCTTCGTCCTTAAGATTCTTAAGGGGGAAATCCAAGAGACCTCGGTCCCTTGAAAATGTGTTTAATCAAATCGGGGGGTTGCTAAAAGCCGGTCCCGCCTTTCAGCAGGTTTTTCCCTGAATCGCTCATTAAAGATATGATTCTCTCGATCGGGGATCCGGGTCACTGATTTCCTGGGTCGTTTCGGCCCCGGCCATCAATTGGTGAAGAATCGCCAGGGAAATCCCTGATCTGCGTCCTGGGAGATCGATCCTTATGGCCCGGATCTGAAATCCTCTGATGACTCTCTTGCCGCTTGCTTGTCGGGTCCTAAAGTTGTAAACCATTCCCTGCCCTGCAGGGAGTTTACCGTACCCGGGAGAAAGAACATAGCCCCCAAGACCCTATTCTCCCGATTCCAATGGGGTCAGACCCCGGAAAGGAAGGTGCCCATCAAAAGGAACCGCCCCTCCATTCCCCAAGGGGAGACTTTCAAGGAAGTCCCGATGGCGTCGGTGGGGCCATCGGGAGAGACGGCCAGGCCTCCAAGGAGGAAAAAGGAAAAAAATGAAAGATGATGCCACTCCCCTGAAATATGCTGATCCGGAGATCGTGAAGGGTCAGATCGCCGTGTTATTGCCCCCGATGAACCCCGCTGAACAAAGATTGTCCTTGTCTGTGTACCGCCGACTGGGAAGAGGCGATGCGCCGACGAAAAGGGATCTGGTTCAGGAGACAGGGCTTTCGGAAGAGATTGTTCGTGCCTTTCTCGAATCCTGGCCGGCACCGACAGAGATCGATGAAACCGGCCGGATCACAGGATTCCGCGGCCTGACCCTCCGGCCTACGGATCACCTTCTCGACATATCCGGGCGGTCCCTCTTTACCTGGTGCGCCTGGGATCTGTTGTTTTTGCCTGGGATCCTCGTCCCGCATGAAAGGGCTGCGGGTCAAACCCGTTGTCCCGTCACGAACAGAAAAATCCGGGTAACCCTCCGCGCCTTCACCGTCGAATCTGTCCATCCCGAAACGGCCCTGGCGACCTTCCCTCTCCCTTCTCCAGACCGCCATATCAGAGAAGGTTTTTGTTGCCAGACCTATTTTCTGGCTTCAGACAATGCGGCCCGTGAATGGAAGAATGATCATCCCTACGCCTCATTCCTGTCCCTTTCAAAAGCCTGTGAGATCGGGCGGGAATTGAATCAGGGGCTAGCTTGGGGACCGGTGGGCCAAGACCGATCTTCTCCATAGGCCGATTTTTCAAGGCCTTGGACCGGCTTTCGTTGACCCTCCCCCTCCCTGTTTTCCGGTACGGCTTTTGGGCTGGACCGGACCGGAAAGCCCTGAGACACCCGGATAACTGTTCACGGCGATGAAATCCGGACGGACCCCGATCGCCGCCATCAGACGGAACTGGGAGGCTTCGAACTCCTCGACGATGTCGATATAGCGGAGCTGGGCATTGATCAGGTCCCGCAAAGAAATGATCAGCTCCAGGGCGTGAAAGAGACCGAGCTGGACCCGGATCTGGGTGGCGTCAAATGTCAGCTTGGCCAGCCGGACGTCTTCAAGGGCGACCTCCTCCTCCTGGCGAGTTTTTCTCAGGGATTCAAAGCTGTCTGAGACCTGCCGGTGGACGATGAAGCGTTGCCGTGAAAGGCGGGCTTCCTGGAGACGGACATTTTTTCGTGCCAGGAGGATTCCGCCGGGATCAAGGAGACCTCCCGGCCCGATATTCCAGAAAGCCATGGTGATCGTCTGGTTCATTCCGACAAGACTTGTGAAGTCCGGTCCAAGCGAGCCATTCAGAATTCCTGCGGAGAGGGTCGGAAATGCCGGACCGAAGAGGACATTCTGGAAGACCTGGCGCCGCGCCTCGACCTGTTGGCGAACCCCGGCCAGGAGGGGGCGTTTCCGGTCCGCCAGGGCCAGAAGATGGCGAAGATTTTCCTGGTCGTCCAGGTAGAGCCGGGGAAAAAGGAAGGTTTCCCGGGGAGTGGGAAGGATCGGTGGACTCTCTCCCAGAAGCTGGGCCAGACGGAATGAAAGACGATAGGCCCTGTTTTCCTCCTGCACCATGAACCGCGTGTTTCTCGCCACTTCGTGGGCCGCCCTTAAGATTCCCACCACGCTTGCCCCCCCAAGCTCCACAAGCCGCCGCTCTTCATCCAGGATCTTGCGGGAGATCTGGACGGCTTCCCTGTAGACCGCGATCTTGGAATAGGAGCCTGAAGTCCTGAAGTAAAGGGAGGCCCCTTGGGCCATTTTCTGGTTTTCGGTCTCGGAGAGAAAGGATCGGGCGCTGTCGAGATTCGTGTTGGCGACCAGGGTCTGGAAAGAGGAGGAGAGGGGATTGACCGACAGGAAGAGTCCATGGCTCAGCTGGGAGCTCTGCTTCGTGATATTCGCGAACTGTCCTGTCGATCGTTGGACCTCCCCGGAATAAACCATGGTTCCCCCCCCAACGGCGATGGAAGGAAAAAAGGTTTCGATGGCCGTGATCCTTTGGGCATACCGCACCGACACCTGCCGTTTCGAAATGACAATCGACGGAGAGGCTCCCAGGGTCTTCATGAGGACCTGGGAGAGGGAGAGGGGCTGGACCTCATATCGGGGGTTGGGAAAGGGGGGGAGCTCGGGAATCACGGGGAGGGGACTCCGGTTTTCCTTCGGTTGGGGTGTTTCGGCGGCAACGGAATCCCAGCCGACGTGGAGAAGACAGAGGAGACCCAAAAAGACCGCCCACCGGTTCATGGGTTTTCCATTCTCGGGAGAACCTCATCACCGGCCATGACCTCATGTTTGCCCCGGGTGACGATCCGGTCGGTCGGTGAAAGTCCTTCCATGACCTGGACCCGGACCCCGTCATCCTCTCCAAGCCTGACTGGACGGATCATGATCCGGTTCGCCGAACTTACGACATAGACCACGGGATTCTTGTCCTGGGAGACGATCGCCCGGTCCGGGATCGTCAGGACATGGGGAAGCGTCCTGAGAAGCATGCCAACCGAAACGAACATGCCGGGCTTAAGGATGTGGGCCGGGTTGTCGAAGACCGCCTGAATGGGCATGGTCTTGCTGATGCGGTTTAAGGACCCGCTGATCAGGGAGATCGTTCCCGTCATTGTGACATGGGGCTCCACGAGCTGTATGGTGGCCGGGGCTCCCGGCCTGATCATGTTCACATACGGCTGGGGAAGGTCGACCGCGACCCTAACGAGATCGGTATTTTCGATCCGGAACAGGGGCGTCGAATGCTGGCCTCCCGACCCGGCAGCGCGGGTCAGGTCTCCGGTATTGATGAACCGGCGCGTGATGGTTCCCGTAAAAGGGGCCCGTATGACCGTCAGCTGGAGAACCTTGGCCAACTGGTGAAGTTCGGCCAGGGATTCGAGGTAGAGAGCCTTGGCCTGGTCGACCTCTCCCTGGGAGACCACATCGGGGGATTCAAGAATGGACCTCTGGTAGCGTTTCAGAACCACGAGTTTCAGCTGGAAGCTCGCCAGGGCCTTGAGAAACCGGTTCGAAAGGTCGGGAACATGAATGGTGGCCAGGATATCCCCTTTCCCGACCTTTGAGCCGATGTCGACGGGAACATCCCCGACAAAGCCGGTGACCCAGGAAAAGAGGTCGGCCTCCTCGAACGGAAGCACCATCCCGGGGGTTTTGATGTAGATGGGAAAATCCCGGAAGACGGGCGTGGTGACAGAGACTTCCTGAAGAGGGCGGACCGGGCCCCGGGAGGTTTTTCCCGAGTTTTGGCATCCGCCCAGGATCACGCCCAGAAGGAGAAAAAGCAGGACTGACGGAACAGGACGGAGCCTTGTCATTTAGCCTCCTTCCCGGACGGAACCCGGCACCCGGGCCAGGACGAGCCCCATCAAAAGGGGAGTCAGCAGAAGCGTGATCGGCGTGGAAAGGAGAAGACCTCCGATGATGGCCCGGGACATGGGAACGGAGTTCTCCGATCCGGTTCCCCAGACAAAGGAGATGGGGATCATGGCGAAGATGGTGACGATCGTGGTTATGAGAACGGGGCGCACCCGTTCCCGGGATCCGGCCCGGAGTGCCCGGGCCACGGAGGCCCCTTCTCTCCGGTGCTCGAGAATCCGGTTGACCAGGATGATGCTGTTGCTGGTGACGATGCCGATCGACATCAGGATTCCCATGATGGAGATAAGATTTAAGGAGGCCCCCGTTTCTTTTAGGAAAAAGAGGCTTCCGGCAATTCCCAGGGGAATGGTGCCCAGGACGACGAGGGGTGCCAGAAAGCTCCGGTAAAAGAGGAGGAGCAGAAGGTAAAGAAAGAAAACCGCCATGAGAATGCCCTCGTAAAACTGGTTGAAGGACTGCCGGATATAGTGGGTCATTCCGACAAAACGGATCCCGACATTCTTCGGTGGGGAGAGGGAGGCGAGGTTTTTCCCGATGATCTTCGAGACCTTGATCGATTTTCCCGGGACCGGGAAGACAAGAATGTTGACCGCCCGGTCCAGGGCGTCATGCGAGAGGGCTTCCGGAAGTTCGGAATGGGTGACGCCGGCGACCTCCTGGAGAGAGGCAATGTGGCCCTTGCGATCTTTTGCCGCCGGAAGCTCCTTGAGGTCATGAATCGTCCGGAGAAGGGACGGATTGATGAAGACCGAGAGATAGTAGGCAAACCCTGTCTGGGGGTTGATCCACAGAATCGGACGGATCTGGTTGTTTCCGTTCAGGCTGACCAGGAGGTTCCTAGCAACGTGGTCGGAGCTCGAACCCAGACTTTTGATGAGGGCCCTGTCAGGAGAGACCTCAAGGGTCGGATAGCGCTCTCTCTGGAACACATTGGTCGACAAAACTCCGGGAAGTCCAAGAATCCGGTGGGAGAGCTGCTTGGCAAAAAGCATGTCCTCCCGGTAGTCGTCTCCGTGGACCTCGACGGTGATCGGGCTCATGGCTCCCCGGCTCAGGAGATCTTCGACAATCCCGGATTCCTTGTATATGAAAATGATGTTCGGGAAGGTCCGGTCCAGCATCTTCTTGACACGCTGGATCGCTGTCTTCAGGGAGTAGGGCCGACGGTTCCTCTCCCTGAGGGCGACATCAAGGATGGCTGTGTCGGTTCCCGAGTTCATGTTGAAGAGGGCACTCCATCCCGCCTTGATCCCGATATTCCCGATCATTGACCGGACTCCTGGTCCGAGGGTTGTGCGGATGGAGGATTCGATGTCGGCCATGCGGTCCCGGGCATTTTTGAGTCGGAGCCCGCTGGGAAAATGGATAAAAATCCTGAACTGGCCCGTATCGATCGACGGGTAGAGATTGACGGGAACATCATAGGAGAGTCCCATCACCAGGAACCAGACAAGGAGGATGGTCGAAAAGGAGCGCACGGGATGGCCCAGGACCTTTTCCAGGATTTTCTCGTACTGACCCAACATCCGGATCTGAAGGGAGGCGGGCCGACTGGAGGGGACCACCGTCGCCAGGGATGCGGGCGATGGTGGTCGTCTTCTCAGGGCATAGACGATCCAGGGCAGAACGGTCAAGGAGAGGAGGAGGGAAACCAGGTTCGCCCCGATCAGGGCGATGACGAACTGGGCGAAGAGGAAATGAACCAGCCCGTGGAGGAAGAATATGGGGAGAAAGACGATGGACATCGCTCCGGTGGCCAGGGCGCTGGGAGGGGCGACAGGAATCATGGCCGGAAGGAGGGCCAGGGGGCCCTGGGTCATGTCGTCGCCCTTGTGGGCGTCAAAGCTTTCGAGCATCAGGACGAGGTGGTCGATCATCGGACCGATGGCCACGGCAACCCCCCCCAGGGTCATGATGTTTAAGGTGCTTCCTGTGGCCCGCAACAGGATGATGACCCCAAGGATGGACAGGGGAACCATGATGACTCCGATGGTGGCCTGCCGGATGTCCCCGAGAACGATCCAGAGAACGACAAAGGCCGCCAGGAGTCCGAAGAGGCTTTCGTAGATCACGGAAGAGATGGACTCCCGGATGTAGAGGGTCTGGTCGAAGAGAAGCTGGATGTGGAGATCCTTGGGAATATTCCTGAGTTTTTTGATCTTGTCCCGGATTTCGTCGATGACTGTCAGGGCGCTGTATCCCCCTTCCCGGTAAACCGGCATGACTACCTGGGGGACTCCGTTGGCGAGAACGAGGTTTTCCTGGGGGGCGAATCCATCATGGACCGAGGCCAGATCCCTGACGAAGACAGAGGCTCCCCTCACTGTCGCAACCGGAATGTTCCGGATATCCTCCAGGGAGCCGGGCTGCTCAAACTTGGTGTAGTAATTGAGGGGGCCCAGCCGTATGTTTCCCGTGGGAACCAGCAATGATTCGCGGTAGATGGCGTTGACCACATCGAGGGGAGCGAGCTGGACTGTCTGGAGCTTGAAGGGATTGAGCTCGATGTTGAACTGCCGGATCTTTCCTCCAAAGATGGGTGGGGCGGAGACCCCCCTCAACCCTCCGAGCTGGGGACGGATGACGTTGGTGGCGAGATCATATAGGTGTGCCTGGTTCAGCGTTGCCGAGGAAATCAGAAGGTGGCAGAGGGGGACGTTGGAAAAGCTGTAGGAGATGACCATCGGAGGATTGGTTCCGGGAGGAAGGCTTCCCAGTGTCGAAAGGGAGAGTTCGGAGATCATGGAGACGGCATGGTCTTCGCTGATGGTGCTGTGAAAGATGATCTTGATGAGGCTCATGCCATTCAAGGATCGCGATTCGATCCGGTCGACCTCCCGGGCCATTGTGAATTGGCGCTCGAGAATGTCGGTGATGTTCCGCTCGACTTCGGTTGCGTCCATCCCGGGATAAAAGGTCGCGATCATGACCACGGGGATGGGAATATGGGGAAAGATGTCCCGGGGAATGCTCCGGAAGGAGACCGTCCCCCAGACCAGAAGGACGATCACGAGGGCAAAGACCGGATAGGGGTTCTTCAGGTTGGCCGAAAGAATCCGGACAAAGACGGAGGATCGGGTCTGGGCCATGGGATCTATCGTCGGGTCTTGCACGATTTCTCCAAAGGAGATTCGGGGCCGGTTCTTACGAAGAGTTTATTAAAATCTGAAGAATTTTGACAGAAGATCACCAGAAACCTCTTTCCCATTTCATTAAGAAGGGTCGCCTTTTTGATTGATCGGGCAAGAGCCCGGCAGACTGCCTTTCCGCATCTTTTTGAAATCGGGTGTATAGTTTCAAAAACGGAAAATTTCAAGCCCTGTTTCAGCTCGAGAACTCTCCGTCTCACGGTGGGGGCGGATCTGCTCCGGCATGTCTCTGCAAAATACGGGAGGTCATTCATGAAAATATATCGGTTCTTGTTTCTGGCGGTCCTGGCTTTCCTCGTCCTGATCTCACCCCGGATCATTCTGGCGGCCGACGATTCAAACGGAGGGGAGATGTACGACAATGGGTCCATGAACGGAAACGCTCAGAAGGCCCCCCCCTCTCAAAATAACTCCCCCTCTTCTCCTGCCGGCTCATCCCAGAGCCCCTCGTCCGACAAGAGCCAGGGGGGATCGTCGCCCCCTCCCTCGGGCGGGGGGGATTCCTCCACCCATTCCGGGGATACGGATGACGGGGGGTACGGGGGATCCGGATACTGACAAGGGGCCGGAGAAGGCCCGGGGATGGCGAAAATGAACCCAGGGGGAAAGACGGCACAGGGAAGATATGAGGGTTCTCCCCTGTCTGATAAGGGCAGGGCGCTCCCTTGAAAGAAGGACCCGTCGGTGGGCTTTCCCGGAGACGGAGCCGGTGGCCGTTTGTCCTGACGGTCATGATTCTGGGCGGGATTCTTATGTTTGTCGCCTGGCCGGTCCAGAAAATATTTCTGGGAGGAACTCCTTTTTCCTCCTCCCGCAGGAACGGACGCATTCCTCCCGGAGGGACGGTCGGCTTTCTCAGGGTGGAAGAGGGATACGCGATCTTTGCCTCCCGGGAGAGGAGATTTCTCGATCTTTGGGAGAAGACGGTTGCCGATCCCCTGGGCCTTCCGAAAGCCAGAGAGATGCTCCGGAACGGGCAGATCGTGACCCTGATGCCCAATACCTCCGTTGTCTCTGTCGATCCGTCTCGGGGTTCCCTCAAGATTCTCTCCGGTGCGAAGTTCGGACAGGTTCTGTTCGTCTCGTTGGAGCATGTCCGGTTCGTGACATTGCACAAATAAATCCGAGATTTTCCCCGGCGAAGCGGGAGCCGCCAGGGCTCTCCCCGGAGAGGCTGGCCTCCGGGAATTACGGATTTCCCGGCTGGGACGGAGGGGTCTTTTTCTGGAATTCCCTGATCCAGTCCAGGGGGAAGGGAAAAACGATCGTGGAGGTTTTGTCTCCGGCAATCTGGCTCAGGGTCTGGAGGTAGCGAAGCTGCATCGCCTCAGGAATTGCCGAGAGGACCTGGGCGGCTTCCAGAAATTTTCCCGAGGCCTGGAGCTCTCCGTCCGCATAGATGACTTTGGCCCTCCGCTCCCTTTCAGCCTCTGCCTGTCTTGCAATGGCCCGGATCATGCTTTCATCGAGATCGACGCGCTTGATCTCGACATTGCTTACCTTGATGCCCCAGGCGTCTGTGTGTTCGTCAAGGATGGTCTGGATGTCGGCATTGAGCTGGTTTCTGGCGGACAGCATCTCGTCGAGATCGTGCTGGCCCAGGACTGAGCGAAGGGTCGTCTGGGAGAGCTGGTTGATGGCCAGAAGATAGTCTTCAACGGCGATGATCGCAAGTTTCGGGTCGATGACCCGGAAATAGACAACCGCACTGACCTTCACGGAGACATTGTCCTTCGAAATCACATCCTGGCTGGGGACATCCATGACCACGGTCCGGAGGCCGACCCTGACCATCTGCTGGATAAGGGGAAGCAGCAGGACAAGGCCCGGTCCCTTGACCTTCCAGAAGCGTCCGAGGACGAAGACCACTCCCCGGTCGTATTCCCGGAGAATCCGGACGGACCTGCTGAGAAGATAGGCGGCCAGCGCCACCACAAAAATCGTCGGGACAAAGGTGATCATGGAGCCTCCTCGGACGCGGGCCGGACCTTCAGGGTCAGGCCGGTCATTCCTTCGATAACGACCTGCTCTCCTTCTTTCACGGGAACAGGAGATGTGGCCCACCAGATTTCGCTGTGCAGTCTGACCCGCCCTTTTTTCTGGAAGCTGTCGAGGGCAGTCCCCCTCTCTCCCTTCGTCCCCTCGAATCCTGTCAGCACAGGCCTCATCCGGGCCTTCAAGGCCAGGCGGATGACGCCCAGGAAAAATCCCGAGACAAGGAGCGTAAGGAGAAGGATCAGGGGAAGATAGGAGGAGGCGGGGGTCGCGACCTCTCCCTCGGGAGCCCGGAAAAAGAAAAGGGACCCCAGGAAAAAGGAGACGATCCCGGCCACCGCGAGACCCCCGAATGCTCCGACCAGGACCTCCGCGACCATCAGAGAGATTCCGAGGAGGAGAAGCAGCAGGCCGGTCAGATTGACGGGAAGGATCGTAAAGGCGTAAAAGGCCAGAATGATCGCCATGAGTCCCGTGATTCCAGGAAGGACGAATCCCGGATGGGAAAATTCGAAGGCCAGGCCGACGACTCCCAGGAGGAAGAGAAGGTAGGCCAGCTCCGGTCGGGACAGGATCTCGAGGAGGCGGTCCTTCCATTGGGGACTGACAAACCTCAGGGAGGCCGGCTCGAGATGGAGGAGGATCTTCTGGCCATGGAAGGTGAGGGTGCGTCCGTCGATCTGCTCGAGGAGGGTGGGGATATCCGGGGAGATCAGGTCGATGACATGCTGGTCAAGGGCCTGCCGGGCAGAAAGGTTCGCGGCCGACAGGACCGCTTTTTCCGCCCATGCCGCATTCCGTCCGTTCATTTCGGCCAGACTCCGGATGTAAGCCACGGCATCGTTTACGATCTTCCTCTCCTCCGTATCGGACGGAGAGGAGGGTTTCGATCCCTTGCCCGTCCTGGCTGGTTCCGGTAAAAGGGGGAGGGAGCCACCGACAGGGATGGGAGTGGCCGATCCGACATTGGTGCCGGGGGACATGGCCGCCAGAGGGCAGGCATAGAGAATGTAGGTTCCCGCACTTGCGGCCCTGGCTCCTCCCGGTGCCACATATCCCACGACCGGGATTGGTGAGGCAAGGATGTCCTTGATGATCGACCGCATGGATCCCGAAAGTCCCCCCGGAGTATCGATACTGAGAATGATCAGCGACGGGTGACGTTCTTTCGCGCGCTCAAACCACCGGTGGAGGTAGGAGGCCATCGGTGGGGTGACGGCTCCGGAAAGGGGAAGCACCCAGATTCTGTGGACGACCCTTGGGGTCTGGGCCAGAAGAGGGGGGATCGGAGATGAAAGGACCACTTCCCAGAAGATCAAAAACGGGAGGCAAACGGCAAACCGGCGAGCCATCGCAAGGGCCTTTCCCCTGTGGTCATGATATTTCGGGAAGCTTTTTCTTCTCATAAAGTATAACACGGCAGAGATTTCGGAAAGATTCCGGGAGGGGAAGAAAAAGGACCCTATTGAAAACCAGTGAGGCGTCTCGGGAAGGGAGGGATGGTCGTCACTGCATTGGAGGATTGCCAGCCAGAAGGGAGGAAGACTGGGTCCCGGCCGATTTTCCGGCCGCCTTGAGGGCCTCCAGGACTGATCGGGTGGCCTTCTCGTCGGGCATGGGGGTTCGGGTATAGGCGAAGGGGTAACGGGCGGCCTGGAAGAGGTCGAACATGAGCCCCAGGGCCATGCCGTCTCCAAAGACCAGATTGGCCGAGCCGAGGTAGGGCCCCCCGCCGCAGGCCGGGTCGAAACTTCGCGTCAGGTCAAACCACCGGTTGCAGTCGGGATAAAGCTTTTTTCCGCTTGTGGGCTCCTGAAAGCCGCGGACCGCCATGTGAACGGTCTGGACCGTGAAAACAGTAAGCTGGAGATCGGTTCCGGAAGCCTCGGGCTTGAGAAGGGCCCGGATGGTATAGGCGGGATGGTCCTTCTGGATTTTTTCCAGGATGGCCTTGGCCTTTTCGGCCGGAAGAGAGACATGGACCCGGGTTACGGCTTCGCCTGGTACGGTGGGGGCAACCGCACATCCCGCCAGGGGAAGGAGCAGAAGAAAAATGACACTTGCCAGGAATCCGGGAACCAAGGATGCTGCATGGGGTGAGGGCCGCATGATTCCTCCAGGTCTTCGCGATCAATCCAAAGAAATTTTCCTATTATTGATGAGATCGACAGGAAATCACAAGTATTTTTTCCCGCTCTTCCGACCCTGATTGCGATCGCCTTCCGAATTGGGCATGATAAACCTTCTAGAGAGCAAAGATTGACTGCAGGACAAGGAGGAAAAATGGAGCATCCAGGTGAAAAACACACGGGGGAGCTGTCACGTATCCTCTCTGAGTGGGACAATCCCCAGCAGGCCGTTCTCCCCATGTTCCATTATTTCATGGAGCGTGACAAATATATCAGTCCGGAGGCTCTGGAGCACATCGGTCGTCTGACGGGGATCTCCCAGTCGGACCTTCTGGGCATCGGAACCTTCTACCAGTATTTTTCCTTCCACAAGGAAGGCCGCCACACTGTCCGTGTCTGTCTCGCCACGCCCTGCGTTTTCTGCGGTGGAAAGGGTCTCCTCGAGACCCTCCAGAAAGAGCTGGGGGTGGCTCTCGACGAAACGACGAAGGACGGGGTCTTCACTCTCAAGCCCGCCCAGTGCTTCGGCCAGTGTGTCGATGCCCCCTCACTCCAGATTGATTCCGATGTCTACCCGAAGGTCACTCCGGAGGCCATTCCCGACATCTTGTCCCGGTATCGACACGGTCAGGTCAAGCCCCAGGAGGCCGTTCCCTTCGGGCCTCCTCTCGCCAATGCCCCCGTTGTCTTTACCGGTCTTTCGGAAAGCGAGACCCTCTGGATCAGCCGATACGAGGCCAAGGGAGGGTATCGGGCCCTTCGGGAGATTTTTTCTGCCCGAGACCCCGACCGGGTCATCAGGGAGATCGAGGTCTCGGGGCTTGCCGGCCGGGGGGGAGGGGCCTTCGCCACCTCCAAGAAACTCCAGGCGGTCCGAAAAAATCCCAAACCCCATTACATCGTGGCCAACGCCGACGAGGGAGAGCCCGGGACCTTCAAGGACCGCTACATCATGGAGCGCGATCCCCATGCCTTTCTGGAGGGAATGATCCTGGCCGGATACGCCATCGATGCGGACGCTGGCTACATCTATCTCCGGGAAGAGTACCCCCACTCCTATGCCATTCTCCAGAAGTCCCTGGCGGAGGCAAGAGACAAGGGCTATCTCGGGCCAAACATCCAGAATTCGGGGTGGAGCTTCGACATCCGTGTCTATCTCGGTGCCGGAGCCTACATCTGCGGCGAGGACTCCTCGCTTCTCAATAGCCTGGAGGGAAAGCGGGGCCTCCCCCGGAACAAGCCCCCCCGGCTGAGCGATATCGGCCTCTGGAAGGCCCCCACCGATGTCCAGAATGTGGAGACACTGGCCGCCATTCCCCGGATTCTTTGCGAGGGCGGAGCCTGGTACCGGTCCCTGGGAGACGAGAAGTCGGCGGGTACGAAGCTCTTCTGCCTGTCGGGCCATATCAGCCGTCCGGGACTTTACGAGGTTCCTCTCGGCATGACCCTCCGCCATGTCATCGAGGATCTGGGCGGAGGGATTCCGGGAGGGCGGAGCCTCAAGGCCGTTCTTCCGGCGGGATCGGCCGGCTCCATGCTCTACCCGCCTCAGCTCGACCTCAATCTCGACTATCCCTCCGTCGCCCAGGCCGGCTCCCTTCTGGGGGCGGCCTCCCTGATCGTCATGGACGATTCGGTCTGCATGGTGGATCTTGCCTACTGGATGTCCGGCTTCTTCCACCACGAATCCTGCGGCCAGTGCACCCCCTGCCGGGACGGAACGGAAGATATCCACGAAGTCCTGCAGAAGATCGTCATGGGCGAGGGAGAGCCCTCCCATCTCGACTTTATCAAAAGTCTGGGGGATTACATGAAATCGGCCTCGATCTGTGGCCTGGGGACGACGGCGCCCAATGTGCCGGTCAGTTCGATCCAGCATTTCGAGGAGGAGTGGCGGGAGCATATCCGGGATAAAAGGTGCCGGGCGGGTGTCTGCCCCATGGTCCGGCGCAAGATCGCCGACTTTCCCATCCGGAGATCGCGGGGGCTGGTGGCGGAGCTTCCCCCGTTCCTGCCGGAGGGACCCTGAGAGCGGGAACATTCTTTTTAATACCTGGAGGCTCCATTGACCTCCGGAGAGAAATGAAAAAGGGGCCGGAACCTTTTCAGGTTCGGCCCCTTTTTTTGTGATGGTTCTTCCCCAGTGTCAGTGATCCGAATTCTGGCTGTTTTCCGCCAGCTTGTCGAGGGGGTTTTCGTTCATCAGGAAGGCGGTGTTGTCGGGGCTGACCGTATAGATCATCTCGTTTGATCCCATGACGTAATCGAGGGTTCCGTTCGATCCGCTTCCCAGGGAAACACCGGTCGCCTGCAGGATGAAGGGATAGGAGGCGGAGCCGGAGGCCAGCTCTCCCATTGACAGAGTTCCCGAGAGGGAAACGGAGGAAGAGGAAGAGGTGTTGAAATCGTCCTCCCCGCTCCCACCGTTTGAGAGTGTGAGATAGGGGGAGGCGGAGCTCATCGAGGCGCAGAGATTGTAGGTATAGCCTCCGACGATCGGCCCCAGGCCATGCATCCGGAATCCGACCTGGCCGGATGGGCAACTTGTTCCATCCTCTGAGGTTCCGGTGATCCCGGTCCAGGAGGGCGTGGCTCCCTGCGGGACCAGGACGGCATCAAACTTGACGAAGTTGCCGGCCCCGTCCTGACCGCCGCTGCGGAGGCTAAAGCCCTCTCCTGTGGTTCCGGCGAGAAAGCCCGAGGGAAGAAGTCCGATTTTCCCAGAAAAGCTGTCTGTGGTTCCCCCGGTGGTGAGGGAGAGGGTCAGATAGTTTCCGTAGATCTGTCCCGTCACATGGCCGTCCGAGGAGGAGATGGCGCCGTTTCCGGAGACCGTCACCTGGGTGTCGTCAAAGGGTGAGGGGGCTGATGCAGTCCCTGAATTTGCTGGATTGTTGACGGAGATCCCGGTGTCGGCCAGAAGTCCCTGGAGGTGGTAATTTCCGGCGGGAACGACCGGTTGGGTGTTTTCCACCACATCCCCCATGTCAAGCTCGGGAGCCCAGATCTGGGAGGCCGAGATGGCCTGGAGGAGGTTCTGGAGGATCGTGGAACTGCAGGACGATCCCAGGGTGGTCGAGACGTTGGACAGGGTGGCGGTGGAGGACGAGGAGGAGACCGCCCTGGTTTGCGAAACCATGGCCTTGGCCATCTCGAATGTATCGGAGTCCCCGGAGGGAAGCTGGCACCCGGCGTCGACGACGGCCATGATCCCGGCCGCGGCGGCCACGATGTCGCTCCGGTGATTTGAAAGAAGGGTGGCATAGGCGGTGGGGGTGAGCGTGGAGAGCTGGTTGGTCGCTGCCAGAATGGCAAGGGCGGCCGTGGTGACCTGGCTTATGGCGAGGTTGGGGAGGTTGGTGGTGGAGAGTGTGGAGAGGGAGGCCAGGGTGCTGGCGGGACCCAGATAGCTCGACAAAAGGGTCGTGCCGGTCTGGGCATTGGCAAAGACGGGAGCCTGGGTATTCGGGAAGGAGATATCGAGGGTGAAGTTTCCGTTGCTGTCGGCTGTGGTGGTCCCCAGCACCTGGGCATTGGGCTGGTTTGCAGGGGCGTTTAAGGTGATGACGATGGTGGCGTTCGAAAGGGGGGCGTCGATCGCCTGTCCGGTTATGGCGGTAGCGCCTCCGCCTCCGCTTGATCCCCCCCCGCAGGAGGTGATCAGAAGAAGTGCGGAAAGAGCGGCAGCCGAAAGAAGGGTGGACCTCCGCTTCATGGCTCTCTGGAGTCGGGAAGGAAGGATAAAATGCATCGGGATCTCCTTGATTCGTGTGTCTTATCCAGGGCCATCCCGGTGGGATGGCCGGTTAACGGAAGAATATTACCAGATAAAACCTGAAATAATTGTTAAGATCATCAAAAAAATATGTGATTTCTGTCACGGAGGTGGTGTGGTTTCTTCGGGGAATTTTTCGTGTTGGAGCCAAACTGGAGTATGATGGAGGGACGTTCGACCGGGACCGGGAGGCTTCTTTGGTCCGGGGGGGGCCGTCGATGATGCGGTCGGTTGCCGGATGGAGGTTCTTTTTTTGAATTGCTGGGACAGGTGTGGACAGAGCCTCTTGCATCACTAGTCTTTCTGCGGATCTTGGAACTCTTCTCCGGCTTCTTCGGGAGGCCGGAAAAAAAGTCCTTTCTGTTTACAGGGAGGATTTCACGGTTGTTTTGAAATCGGACGACTCCCCACTGACCCTTGCCGACAGCGAATCCCACGATCTGCTCGCGAAGACCCTTCCCGAGATCCTTCCGGTCCCTGTCCTTTCGGAGGAAGGAAGGGAGATCCCTTTCCCTGAAAGGAAATCCTGGAGGGTGTTCTGGTCGATCGATCCTCTCGACGGGACCCGGGAGTTCGTCCGGAGGTCGGGAGACTTTTGCATCAGTGTGGCGCTGGTGGCTGACAGGGTCCCGGTTTTCGGTCTGATCTATATTCCCGTTGAGGACCGGATCTATTTCGGCGGAAAAGGGTTCGGAAGTTACCGTCTTGCGGGATCGAAAATCGACGAGGCTCTAGGAAATGAGAGTGAGGCCGTTCTTTCAGTCTGCGATCGCCTCGATCCCGATGGGGAGGGGGCGGAGAGGGAGCGGCGGCCCTGGGTGTTGCTGGGAAGTGCATCCCACCATTCGGAGATTACGCCGGGACTCAGGGAAGCGCTCTCAAAAAAGGAGCATTTCCAGATTCTCTCGGTCGGAAGCGCCATAAAGTTCTGCCGGGTTGCCGAAGGCCAGGCCGACTTTTATCCCCGCTATGGAACCACGATGGAATGGGATACGGCGGCAGGGCAGGCCATTGTCGAGGGCGTTGGCGGAGGTGTCGTCGAAATTTCCACAGGCCGGCCTCTCCTTTATAACAAACCGGAGCTCGAGAATCCCGATTTCTATTGTTTTGGCCTCCGTTTCAGACGGCGGTTCCCGGAAATTCTCGAGGGGGAGGGATCCGGACTGAAAGGGGGTTGAAAAGTGGCAGGAAAGAGCAAGGGAAGGTGGTGCCGAAGGCGGGACTCGAAC
This sequence comes from Nitrospirota bacterium, assembly GCA_021827365.1. GTDB lineage: Bacteria > Nitrospirota > Leptospirillia > Leptospirillales > Leptospirillaceae > UBA4572. Next base: position 5,991 of record JAKAWK010000015.1, on the reverse strand, counting down.
CCGCACGACCTTGCGATCACTAGACCCTGAACCTAGCGTGTCTACCATTCCACCACTTCGGCACGAAGAGGCACATCAGGAAAACTAAACCATTCTACTGATTTTCTCTGCCGGTGCCAAGGGATTTTTTCACGGCCGGCAGGAAGGCCAAGGGCCCAGGGACGTGTGGCCGGATCTCCCACGGCCCGGTCCCCGGGATTGCCCACCGCGAGGGAAATTCGGGAACAATCATTCAAGGAGGAATCGGAACGATGTCGGATCAGCGCATGGAAGAAAAAACACGGATGGAATCGGACAGCATGGGGACCATCCCCGTCCCGGCAGAGCGATACTGGGGGGCCCAGACCGCCCGTTCCCTCATCTATTTTGCCATTGGGGAGGACCGCATGCCGGTTCCTGTCGTCCGGGCCTTCGGGGTCCTGAAGAAAGCCTGCGCCCTGGCCAACCAGGACCTGGGACTCTTGCCGAAAGAGAAAGCGGACCTTATCGTACGGGCCTCTCAGGAGGTGATCGACGGCCGGTTCGACGGCGAGTTTCCCTTAAGGATCTGGCAGACGGGCTCCGGGACCCAGACCAACATGAATGCCAACGAAGTGATTGCGAACCGGGCCATCGAACTTGCCGGGGGGGAACGGGGGTCGAAGAAACCGGTTCATCCCAACGACGATGTGAACCGGAGCCAGTCTTCCAACGACACCTTCCCGACGGCCATGCATGTGGCCGCCGCCCTCGAGATTACAGGCAAGCTCCTTCCCGCTCTTGCCTTCCTGAGAAAGGCCCTCGATTCCAAGTCACGGGAGTTTTCCGATATCGTCAAGATCGGCCGCACCCATCTGATGGACGCTGTCCCCCTGACCCTTGGGCAGGAGTTTTCGGGGTATGTGGCTCAGCTCGACATGGCGCGCCGCTCCATCGAATCCACCCTTCCGGGGCTTTATGAACTGGCGATCGGGGGGACGGCCGTCGGGACCGGTCTCAACGCCCATCCCAGGTTCGGGGAAACGGTTGCCGGCCATATTGCTGCCATGACGGGCCAGCCCTTCGTCTCGGCTCCAAACAAGTTTGCCGCGCTGGCCTCCCACGATGCTATTGTCATGGCCAGCGGAGCCATCCGGACCCTGGCCACCACGCTCATGAAAATTGCCAACGATATCCGGTGGCTGGCTTCTGGTCCCCGGTGCGGTCTGGGAGAGCTCTCCCTTCCGGAAAACGAGCCCGGAAGTTCGATCATGCCGGGAAAGGTCAATCCCACCCAGTGCGAGGCTATGACCATGATCTGCGTCCAGGTCATGGGAAATGATGCGTCCATCGCGATCGCCGGATCCCAGGGGAATTTTGAGCTCAATGTCTTCAAGCCGGTCATGATTCACAACCTTTTGGGGTCGGTCACCCTGCTCTCCGACGGGATGCGTTCCTTTACAACCCATATGGTCGAGGGGATCGTCCCCAACCGGGAGCGGATCGCCTCCCTGGTCTCCGAATCGCTGATGCTGGTAACGGCTCTTTCTCCGCATATCGGGTACGACAAGGCGGCCAAGATTGCCCATGTTGCCCATAAGGAGCACAAAACTCTCAAGGAAGCCGGTGTGGCCCTGGGGTTTGTGACGGAAGAGGACTTCGAACGGTGGGTGAGGCCTGGGGAGATGACGGGACCCTCAGCCTGAGGGGAGAGAGGGCTTCCCCTCTCTCCTTGCCTGGCAGGGACAATGCGGGTTATTCCCAGATCATGGCTGGAACTTTTAGACGTTCCACGGGTTTTCCTCCGACAAGATGCTCGGATATGATGGCAGGAACATCCTCGGGCTTGACCCCCCCATACATGATGCCGTCGGGGTAGACAATGATGTTGGGGCCTGTATCGCAGGGGCCCAGACATCCTGTGTTGGTCACGGCAAATCTTCGTGAAAGTCCGCCCTGCTCGAGCTGCATGGCCATAGCCTGATAGACCTCCATGGCCCCTCTCTGGGCGCAGGATCCCCTGGGGTGGCCTGGAGGACGGGACTGGACACAGATAAAGACGTGTTTCTCGGGTTTGGGCATTCAGATTCTCCTTGGGGATGAAATGCGTTCCTATTGGTGTGAAGCCAAACAGTTCCGGCACTGAAAGATTTCATGCGGCAGAATTATCGTAACTGATGCCGGCCTTTCAACACAAGCAGGTCTCCAATGGACTTCCGTGGACTCGATCCTTCCGATGCCCGCCGGATTCTTGAGGAAGAGGGCGAGAACCTGCTTCCTCAGGAGCGCTCACAGCCGTTTTTCCGGAAGATTCTTTCCCTCCTTTCAGAGCCCATGCTTTTTCTTCTCCTTGGGGGAGGCGTTCTCTACTTTTTCCTGGGGGACCGCTCCGAAGGGGTGATTCTTCTTTCCTTCGTCATTGTTGTCCTGGCGATGACCTATTTTCAAAAACGGAAAACCGAGCAGGCCCTGACCGCCCTTGCGCAGGTGGCGGCTCCCCGGACGACAGTTATCCGTGGAGGGGTGAGGATGATCATCCCTGTGCGGCAGGTGGTTCGAGGAGACCTGGTGGTTCTTTCTGAGGGAGACCGGGTTCCGGCCGACCTCCGGCTTTTCGAGGGACGCCTTCAGGCCGACGAATCCATTCTCACGGGAGAATCCCTGCCGGTTCTCAAGCTCCCGGGGTCGGACAATCTTCCCTTCGGAGGCCCGGGGGATGCGGCAAGTCCGTTCGTATTTGCCGGAACGATGGTGACGTGGGGAAGCGGAATGGCCATTGTCCAGGCCACGGGAGGAAAAACCGCCATTGGAGGGATCGGGGGAGCCCTCTCAGGAATTACCCCGACTCCCTCACTTCTCGAAAGGGATTCGGGGCGGTTTATCCGCATAGCCTCCCTCATAGGCCTTGCCCTGGCCTCGGTGGATTTTCTCCTTTTCCGGGCTGTGGCCCATCGGGACCTTCTGAAAAGCCTTCTCGGGGGATTGGCTCTCGTCATGGCCATCCTTCCGGAGGAAATTCCCGTAATCCTCACCGTCTTTTTTGCCCTGGGGTCCTGGAGGCTCGCGAGAAAAAATGTCCTGGTGAAGAGGATGAGTGCGGTTGAAGTCCTGGGGGCCGTCACGGTGCTGGCCGTCGACAAGACCGGGACGTTGACGGAAAATCGTATGAGTCTGGAAACAGCCGTAGTCGGGGAGCATGTATTTCAAACCTCCGACAACGGCTCGCTTCCCGAAGAATTTCACAGGATTATTGAGTATGCGGTCCTGGCCTCTTCCCCCCAGTCGGAAGACCCCATGGACAAGGCCATTTCCAGTTTTGGAAAGAGATTCCTTTCCGGAACGGAGCATCTCCATGAAGGCTGGAACCCGGTCAAGGTTTACTCTCTCGAACCTCCGATCCTGGCCATGGCACGGGTCTTCGAGACCTCGGAAGAAAGGCCGTACCTTTTTGCCACCAAGGGAGCTCCCGAATCCGTCCTGGATCTGTGCCACCTTCCTTCGGAGGAGGTCACCCTTCTGAACCTCAAGATCGAATCCCTGGCACGCCAGGGGTTCAGGGTTCTGGGAGTGGCGACGGGAAGGATTGCCTCCCCCTCCCTCCCCGACAATCTTCATCAGGTCCCCTTTTCCTTTCTCGGCCTCCTGGGATTCCGGGATCTTCCCCGCAAGGGAGTCCGGGAGGCGATCGGTGAATGCCAGGGTGCAGGAATTCGGGTGATCATGATGACGGGAGACCACCCAGAAACCGCGCGCTCCGTCGCACGGGCCGTGGGAATCCCGGACAGGAATCTCCTGACGGGCGCCACCCTTGATTCTCTGGTCGACCCTGACACGATTTCCCTTAAAGAGATCTCGATCTGCGCCCGTCTCCGGCCCGAACAAAAACTCCGGCTGGTTGAAATCCTGAAGAAAAACGGGGATATCGTGGCGATGACAGGAGATGGCGTCAATGATGCCCCGGCTCTCAAGGCAGCCAATATCGGAATTTCCATGGGACGAAAAGGAACCGATGTGGCACGTCAGGCCGCCTCCCTTGTTCTGATGGAGGACAGCTTCCTGGATCTTGTCGAAGGACTCAGGATGGGACGGCGGATTGTCGACAACATCACTTCGGCCATCAGGTTTGCCGTGGCGGTTCATATCCCCCTTGTGGGCCTCGGTTTGCTGGGGGCGGTTTATGGGGGCGGGTTAATCCTGACCCCCGTCGACATTGTCCTTCTTCAGTTTGTCATCGATCCGTCCTGCTCCCTTCTCTTTGAAGCCGAACCCGAACGGAAGGGACTCATGCGGGAACCGCCCCATCCTCCCGGGAGGAGCCCTTTCGAGTGGGGCTCCCTGAAGGCTCCCCTGGGACAGGGTCTCCTGATCACGCTCATTTTTCTATTGGCCATAGAAACCTTCTTCTCCTTCGGATGGTCCCGGGAGAACATCCGGACGATCGTCTTCATTTCGCTGGTTCTCTCCATTCTTCTTCTCATTCTTTTCAGCCGGAAATCGGACAACAGGGAAATCCTGAATCTGCGTTCGGACAATCCTGTGTTCAGGAAGATATTCCTCCTGGTGCCGTTTTTTCTTCTTCTCCTTTATTCGGTCCCGTTTCTGCGCCAGAATCTGGGATGGGGGAGAATCGCTACTGCTGGACAGGTGTTGGGAGTCATTGGCCTTGTGGCAACTTTGGGGATTTCTCTTCTGGGAATAAGGTTCGCGGAAAAAAAATGAGAGGGGGAGTCTGACGGCCCGACCATCACCCTTCAAGGATTCGGGATCAAAGATCCGAAAAGGGTCATATCCCGTCAGGGTATGGACATTTTCCTGATCCTTATGATAAGATCCTTGGCCGTTACCTCACGCTCTGGGGGATCGTCTAATGGCAGGACGACAGTCTCTGGATCTGTCTATCTAGGTTCGACCCCTAGTCCCCCAGCCATTCTTTCATGAACATCTAGCCATCTCAATTTTCTTCCACATTCTTCCCGCCCCCATATGTTTACCATTCGGTAGAAATTTTCTTTTATGTCTTTTTCCTGCCCAAAGGTAATTTGGGATCGAAGAGGGATTCCCCATGACCTTCACTAGCGGAATGGGACAGGAACCAGTGGAAACGGCCAAGGCGGAGGGGAAATGTCCTTCTCCGCCTGCATGGAATGGAGGGTCCTTTCCTGGAGTCCCCCTTAACATCGGAATCACTCGAATATTGAGAACTCGAGAGGCTTCCCGGTTTCGAGGAAGGATTTGAGGCTGGACAGAATCATGGGCCACCCTTTGGAGACCCCTTCCACGATAAACCGCGAATTGGGCCGATTCATTTCGTGAGTCACTTCCAACATGATCACCGCTTTGTCTTTGGTGGGATTGATTTCGAAAGTGCAGAACGAATCACCTTCCGCCTTGAATTCCGGCCGGAATTCATGTCTCCATTTGAGTACGATCCGATGGGGCCTCTCACACTCGATGACTTCTCCGCCATCGGCAACCTCTCCGTCACTAAACACAAGTTTCCAGGGAGCTCCTTTTTTCCATTCGGACTCGATCCCCATGCCTTTCCAGTATTCCCGCATGAATTCGGGACGGGTCAGGGCCTCCCACAGTTTCTCCGGGGTCGTGCGAATCAGGGTGACATAAACGAACGTCGATTTATCCGCCATCGGTCTCTCCTTCGAGTCGGGTTTTGAGGTCTTTCAGGGCGCGAAGCCTTCCGGGCTCGAATTTGCCGATCCACCGGTCGGCAATGTCAAAAATAGGAACGGGGTTCAAGAAATGGAGCTTTTCCCGCCCTTGCCTTTTCGTGACAACGAGATTGGCGTCTTCCAGGATTTTCAGGTGCTTGGTCACTGCCTGGCGGGTCATGTCGAGCCCCCGGCAAAGTTCACTCAGCGTTTGCCCGTTTTCCTTCCTGAGCCGATCAAGCAGATGACGTCGGCCTCTATCCGCCAGGGCCCGGAATACAAGATCCATTTCCATGATTAAAATTATGCAACTTTTTAGTTGCATGTCAAGAAAAAAATATTTTCATGGAGTTTTTTGTTTGAGTTG
>JAKAWK010000014.1 GCA_021827365.1 Nitrospirota bacterium | reverse complement strand
GCCTCGACGAGAACACTTACGAAGCCGGGATCAAGGTGACCGACGAAGAGCTGGCCTCCCTGTCGATCGAGCGAGATTCCTTTCATGGGGAGTGGAACTATCGGATAAATCCCCAGGAAAAAACTTCATAAATGTTCAAGTTATTTTTGCAAGCATCCTAAGAGTTCAATCCTTCGCTCGTGACTTTAGATCTCGGATACCTAATATAAGTTGGGGTTTGGACAGATGATGCTTGATCAGGTAAGAAGAGTTGGGTTGGGGCCCTTGGGTATGGAGATACCTGAAATCCTGACAGGTATCCAGATGTCTGAAAATTCTCTTTTCATTATGGTCAAAAACCGAAGAGACTTGTCCGCACTTCGGACCGGTGAACTAAATCTTCGGAGGTTGTGTGATCGTCACGTTACCTCGTTGCTTCTCCATATTTATTGAATCTATTTAACGTTCCACAGGGAGGTAGAATCCCAAGAAAGTTTTGTTACGGTTTTGTGTCTCTCATTGTTCCTTAACAGGGATTGTGGAGTTCATACAGAAGAGGTCATGGACTATTTTGTCCTAGGGAAAAGTCGGAGGAATCACCAATAATATTGAGGAAATATTTTTAAAAACTAATATTTCACATTTCTTTATAAAGGTGGAGCGCTTCATGAATGTAACACCCCTTATTTCCGTCGTGATTCCCTTTTATAGGGGAGAAGATTTGCTGGATGAGGCCATTCGGTCGGTTATGGACCAGACCTTCCGGGATTTCGAAATCGTCCTGGTCGACAATAACGCCCTTCTCCGAACAAAGGAAGTGGCCGAGGAATGGGCCTTGCGCTTACCGGACAGGATTCGGATCTTCCATGAACCTGTCCAGGGTGTCTGCTCTGCCAGAAACAAGGGAATCATGGAAAGCAAGGGAAAGTACGTGGCTTTGTTTGATGAAGATGACATCATGATGCCCCAAAGGCTTGAAAAACAGCTTGCCATTCTTGAAAAGCACCCGGAAATCGCTCTGGTCACGTCCTATGTTGATTATGTTTCCCACGACGGGAAGAAAATACTCTCAACCAGTGTCAAAACCTTTGATCATGCGTCGGCCAATCTGATAAGGGCCATTTTTCGGAGCGAGCCAAAAAAGAGAGACCTCGCTTCTTTTCACCTGACCTATCCGTCCACGTATTTTTTTTCCAGGGAGCTGGCGTTGAAAGCGGGAATGTTCGATGTCCGTTTTAATCCAGCATATTCTGATGATGTAGAATTTCAGACCCGCATGTTTTCTTATGGAGATTTTATCCAGATTCCAGAATCTCTGGCACTATATCGCAGGACTTCTCCAGAATATGAACAAAAGAGAAACTATAACCGAAAGGAAAAATACTTTATAAATCATAATAAATTTTTAAAAGTTTTATACAAAAATTATTGGGATTGGGGCAAAGACGCCCAAGATGCTATCCGAAGGCTTCGCCTCCGTTACTTACAAAATCTTGGAATCTGGATTATTTCCTATCCGGATGGGATCAAACTGGGCAGGGTGTTTTTATATCAATCCATTAAAGAATTTCCTTTTTTTCCTGAGGCATGGAAGTTTTACCTCAAGTCTTTTTTCCCGAGGTTCCTTCATCCCCGCCTTTTTTGGTTTTCGGAGTTCGAATCTTCAAATATGGGAGATTTTGAAGTCACCCTTAAAGAAAATTTATTGTCCCAACCTCACCATTTAAAGGATCAAAAGATTGAAAATCTATGAATACTCCAGAATCCAGTCGTTAATTCTATTATAGGTTGCTCCCATCGGTAAACTTTTAAATCATGTCTATGAAAGAAAGGTGAACCTTTTCTGTTCAATGACAACCATGAATATCTCACAAATTAGTTCCCAAAAACTTTTCATCCTGAGGAGAAAATAAATGAAAATCGACAGACATCCCAAAACGATTTCTTTTCTCACAGGCTTTGTCTTGGGAATTTTTTCAGTGATTCTTATGGGTTTGTCAATCTTTGTGGTCCCAGATCTTCGGAACCACGTCAAAGAACTGGCTAGAAACTTTTTGAAAGACCACCATCCCATCGGATCTTTTAGAAAAATCGTTGCCGAAGCAAAAAATGATGTCAAATCCCGCCCAGGAGCTACCGTTATACCCTCAAAGTTTCTCGACTTCCCTTTCCCGGGAAATCGCGCAGAAAGCTCAAATGGGATTCTTTCGTGGATCGCTCCATTCTCCATGCGCATCCGTCCGGACGATCGGCCCCCCAGATCGGAGATCGGGAAACCTGGAACGTCGAAGGCTCTTCGACTAGTGGGCTTGAAGGGAGAGACACTATCCTTTCAAATTGTTCTTCGGGCCAATCAATCTAAAAAAGTTCACGTTGTCCTGGCTCTGGATCCCTCGGAAATGGGTTCCTCTTGCCTTGTGGTTCATCGATTCCTCGAATGGTATATCACCTTCATGGATCGGGCCACAAAGGACGGTCCACTCAGGACAATCACCAATCCCGATCCTCTGATCCCCTTTCATGATCCTTACGGGACTGGGGCAACTCTGGTTTCGAAGGTCTCAGTGAAGGATGATTCTAACCAAGTTGTCTGGATCGATGTCAAAATGTCTAGAAATTGCCAAGCCGGCATTCACCACGGCACTCTCACTCTCTCAACTAAGAGGCACATCATCCGAAAAACTTCGGTAGTCTTTGAAGTTCTGAATGCGGTTCTTCCCCGGACCACTTCTCTTCAAAGGTGGATGGAACTTTATAACACAAGGTTCTGGCGAGGGGAGATGATTAAGAATGATGACGAGTATCGCCGCTTGTATCAGAGATATTTTCTTGTGGGTCAAGAATACGGATTTGACACCAATACATCTAATCTCCTTGATATTCGATGGGACGGGACAGGAACCCCGACTTCTGTGAATTGGGACAATTACGATCGGACATTTGGGCCGATCCTTTCCGGGCAACTAACCGGGTCCCCCCCCCATGCATGGTGCCTTCCAATTCCAACCTATAGCCTAGGAGGTAGCAACTGGGGAGGGTTCACGATCTACGGACAAAGTCCGTCTCCGATTCAAAACTGGACCGGCATACCCGATATAGCAACACGCAATCTGGCCAAGGTGATTGTTCAACACTGGAAAGAAAAAGGATGGAACCTAAAAAACGCATTTGCCTATATTTGGGATGAACCCGAACATCAGCTCGTCTATTATCCGGACACTTACAAACTCATCGCCAATGAAGCTATTTCTCTTCACAAAGGGTCGAAGGAATTGAACGTCATGATAACCGACACTCCATATATCACTTATAAGAACCAAGTCGGTCATCACAAGAGCGTCATGAGCGGACTTATCGATATTTGGGCGCCAAATTCCGAGTACTACGTCCCGGATAGGTTCGAAAAGGAAAGAAAAAGAGGTGCCCGAACTTGGTTCTATCAAAATGGTCCCCCCTTCATTGGAAGAAGCAACCTTGATACCCGTGGACCTGGGTTCAGAATGTGGTTCTGGGCAGCTTGGAAGTATAAGGTCGATGGAGTTTTTTATTGGGCATCCACATTTTGGAACGGAAGTACTGAGGGGAATAACCCATACCACAATCCAGGAATTGGTGACGGAATCGTCTTTTACCCTGGGAAGCAACTCCACTTGATAGGATATCCTGATATTGAAGGTCCGGTTCCCTCAATAAGAATGGCTCAATGGAGAAGAGGATACGAAGACTATAAATATTTTGTTCTTCTAGAAAGATACAACAAGAAGTCAATAGTTGAGCAAACGGTTGACTCTTTGGTTCAAAAAGCCCTAAACCCGAACGGATATACCCCGGCGTGGAGAGATCCAGACTGGCAACGTCCGGGAGATTGGAGCCATGATCCTCAAGCTTGGCATCGAACCAGGGTTCAGCTTGCCAGAAAAATTTCTTCTCTTGTCGGGAAAACTAAAAATTAGTGTCTACATCGGGGATAGTTGAAACCCCTCGCCTTCAGGCGAAGAAAAGATCCGCTCAAGGGGCGAAGCCCATTAGCGAGGTTTTTTCTATTTGTCATCCATTGGGCTAGGTGAAACAGAGTCGTCTTCAAGACGATCTAATACTCGAATATAACACCCTGATTCCGAAATAAGGTGTCGAAAAAATAAATAAGCCCTCTTTCCTGTTGGATTTTCTGTGAGGTATAATCTCACCTGTCAGGTGAAAACCACAACAGCAGGAGGGCCAGGATCATGGTACGAAAGGATCTCGCAGGAATCAAGCTGGAGCGGACCGACGAACCGCTCACGGGGCAGGGAGGATTTCTGGCCTTTGGCGAGTATGAGTTATTGTCAAATCTGGTGTTTGAGGACTTCAAGCTGCGTCCTGCTTTGAATCGCCCTCCAGAACCCCGTCTTTGAAGGTTTTCCCTTCAAGAACCAGGGCCAAGTGGGTGAATCCCTTGATCTTTCTCCACCGTTTTTCGGCACAGAGTCCCAGTTTGAACATCATGGTCAGGATCGTCTCTTTGGTGAAGCATCCCCGAGCCTGATCGGTCCGGTGGCGAATCGTAGCAAATGTCGACTCGATCGGGTTGGTCGTCCGGATATGAATCCAATGCTCTGCCGGAAAGTCATAGAAAGCCAGGAGAGACTCCCGGTCCTTCAAAAGACACTCCGTGGCCTTTGGGTATTTGGCCTCGTAGGTTTTAAGAAACGTGTCGAACGCTTTCTGGGCGTGTTCTCGCCCTTCCGACATCCAAATCTCATGGAGGCCTTTCTTGGCCTTCTCCTGAAGAGAGTCCGGAAGGTAGTTGAGAACATTGGCCGTCTTGTGAACCCAGCACCGCTGGTGAACTGTCTGAGGAAAAACCTCTTCCAAGGCCCCCCAGAACCCCATGGCACCATCCCCGACCGCGAGTTTGGGGGAGAAAAGACCACGTTCCTTCAGATTCAGAAGGACATCCTTCCAGCTCTGGATTGACTCTCTCATTCCATCTTCGATCGCCAGGAAATGCTTTTCTCCCCGATCATTCACGCCAACAATCACGAGAGCGCACAGACGATCCTGGCTTGCTCGGATTCCGCTGTAGATCCCATCCGCCCACAGATAGACCCAGCGGTCCTTGTCCAGACGCCGTTTCGTCCATTCGGCGTATTCCTGGACCCAGCTTTCCTTTAACCTCCGAATCACGCCCGGGGACAGCCCCTTGGCTTCCGGTCCCACAAGGACGGACAAGGCCTCCTGCATCTCTCCTGTCGAAATTCCTTTGAGGTACAACCAAGGGAGCGCGGCTTCCAGAGACTTCGTTTTTCGGACATACGGAGGAACCAGAGCGGATTGAAAGGTCACCGGCTCTCCGGTCCGGCTCCGGACCTTCGGAATTCGAACGGAAACCGCTCCGATTCCCGTCAGGATCTCCCGTTCCGGCTGATACCCGTTTCGAATGACTCCGCGTTTCCCTTCGGAGGTTTTCCGTGACTCGAACTGGTGAAGAAATTCAGCCAGTTCCGCCTGAATAGCCGCTTCGATCAATTTCCGGGCTCCTATCCTCAGAAGTTCCGTCAACGGATCCGAGATTGTTCCTGGCTTCTCAAACTCGATCGGTGTATTCTTTTCCATATGGCGTGCTACCTTTGCTGAATTGTTGTGGTTGGGCAACCACATTTCAGCAGGACACGCCTCTTCTTTTCAATCCCCCTGAACACCACTTTTCATCATAACTCCGAGTATTTGGAGGGAATGCAGCTTCGGAAGCGCGTGACACAGCATCTGCCGGCTCCGGGAAGCAACCGGGGCTACGAACCGGAGATCTTTGTGCGGTCTCTGGTGACGCTCTTCATGCTGGGTGGGGTGACCCTGTCGGATCTGCGGGAGTTGGAACGGGAAAAGGCCCTGCTGGGGCTTCTGGGGGCAGACACGATTCCTGACGAGGACACGATCGGCCAGTGGTTCCGTCGCATGGGGGATCCGGAGAAGAAACAGGCGGGGCTGATGGGACTGGGTTCTGGTGAAGCGGGTGCGGGACCGGTCCCCTCCGATCGGCGCGCTCATGGTCTCCTACCGGTATTGGGTCGTGGCAACGAATTTCGGGCTGGAATGGAGCACCTCCCGAGTCCTCGAATGGCATCAGCAGAGAGGCGCGTTCGAGAATTTTTTCAAGGGGCTGAAAAACGATGTGGGAGTGGGCTATCTGCCCACCGGGGACCTTCACGCCAACGCGGTCTACTTCCGGATCGGTGTTCTGGCCTATAACCTGTTCGTCGGCTTCCGGAGGGATCTTCTTCCGGCCGCCTGCCGGACCTGGACGTTGCGGACTGTCCGATGGAGAGTCTTTTCGATCGCGGGACGGATCGTTCGCCATGCCCGCTCCCTTGTTCTCAAACTGGCGGCCAACGGGGATTCACTGGACCTTCTGGCCCGAATACGGGGGCAATGCCATGCGCTCTTCTGTCCGGCCTGACATCAAAGGGCTGACAAGAAAACCGGGAGACGATTCGGACACAAGGAGCCGGAGAGGTGCGACCATCTCCGTTCCCGGGGAAACAACCCCAATGTTCTTGACAGTCCTAGATTCAGGACACCAGAAGCCCGGCACATCCTCGACCGGAGTCACAGTCGGATTCAAGGACGGAGGATTGTCTCCAGGAAGAAGGAGGTCCAGAAGGACCTGAGAACGCCCGAGCAGGTCTGAATTTCAAAAAATCCCCTCGAAAAACCGGCCGAAGGGTGTGAACGCGTTCCTATCTCGGAATTAGGGTAACAGCAATCCCTTGCCTTATAGGCGAGGAATTGAGTAGGATTTCCTCCTTTTTTCTCTTACACACCTGATAGATGCCCTTCCGTAACAAGATTTTGAATACCTCAACATCAGAATATCTACAAATTCAGGCATATAAATTGCTTTCTTAATTTAAAATCCATTCTACCTTTTGAAGAATTAATGAAAGGTTGCCCTATTCATGAGAAAATCAAAACCAAGAGAATTCCAAAGAGTCTTGCTGGGAGTATTCATTCTAATGTTTTTTTATTTTTTCTCCTTGAATGTTTTGGCTAACCCCCTTTACGGCCCAGCCCCCGATAACGGAGTGAGCAGCGGACAGCTTCCAAATGGAGGGGCCGATCTTCCTCAGACCCCGAGCGGGGCCGTTCCTTCCTACAATGGACCAGGCTTTGGAGCCCCGAACCAGCAACCTCAGAACGGTCAACCTCTTTCCTCTACTCCGGCTGGAGGGGCCCCCGGACAACCGACTGGAAACCCCCCTTTCGTTAGTTCTCCTCCCGGAGGTCCTGCCGGATCGACCCAGGGTAACACTTCTGCTACCCCGACTTTCATGAACAGCGCAATGCCCAATCAGACCAATCCATTCTTGCCAAGCGTTGTTTCCCCCGGATTAATTTCCGGTCCACTTGAGGATGCCTATCTCATGAACGGGGTTCCCCAGCTTGCAGCCCCCCTCATGTCAGCGGTCTATCGTCCTTTTGGATTAACATTTTTTCAACCCAATCCCTTTCAAGTCGTTCCCCAAGGGTCAATTTCTCTCACAGGAACCTTTGAAACCGATACTAATATTAATTTCTCCCCAAACCAGCCAGAGGTCGGCTCCCTCTATACGGTTACCCCGGCAATCATGTATTCAACGTTTGATGATTATGGATACCTTTCATTTTTGGCAAACGCCTCCTATATAGGATACGACACCGGAAATATCTCCCCTTATTTTGATGAAATGGCAGGAATTTCCGCAGGAACCTATCTGGGAACTCGCCTTTTTGTTGGAGCTCAGGATTTTTTTATTAATGGATCGACCCCGCAATTGAATGGGCAACCTTTCGCTTTTTTTAACGGGATCAATGCATTTTATGAAAATATGGCTGATGCCGAGGTGGGGATTGCTCTGACTCCCAAGGTGACATTTGTTCAGTCGGCTATGGATATTTATGCGAATGATTCAAACTTCGGAGCTGGACTCATGAACTTGGAGATGGCCACAGACACTCTCAATTATAAGGATTTTTCAAATTTTTTGACGGCATCTTATATTTATCAGCAAGGACTTATTTCATTATTTCCAAGCTTTTACTCCAATGGGGCGATGGGAACAGCCATGCGTCAGATCTCCCACTCCACTTCAATAGGAGTAGGCGGGAACATTTCCTATTACTTTTATCAAAATCTTCCCTCCCTAAATTTTCTCATGTATTCCTATTACGGAATTCTAACCCACAATTTTAACCGAAATTTTTTTATATCAGCCCAAGGGGGATGGAACGCTATTGTTTATCAGCAGCCCGGCGGTCTTAATTATGGGTCCCCCATGTGGGATGTGAACTTGGGCTATACCGACGGTCTATTGGGTCTCGGCATCAACTTAGGGGAATTTGTGACAATCAATAATACTTATGGTGTCGAGACAGGACCTGAAAATATTTACATGGCGCTTGGCTATCTTAACTATCAACTGGGGCCAAAAACCACTTTTTATTCTTCTGGAGGTTATACCTATTACAATTTTTTAAGTGCTCCTTCATATGCAAACAATTTTTTCCAGACGCTCCAACCTTCAATTTCCTACAATGGAACCTACCTTGAACAGACTGACGGATTAATGTACAGACCAGCCTCATGGGTTCAGACCAGTCTTATGTATAACCTAATTGATTTTACCACTAATATCCCTCATGAGACGCTTATCGACAATCAATTCATCGCCATGGTCTCTTTTTACTGGAGCTTCAATTGAAAAGGAACGGGAAATTGACAAAGCTAAACTTCTATTTAAATGTATTGTCCAGTTTAAGGATCCCTAGATGAATGGGTTTAATAGGCGTTCCCAGATTCTTCATTCAAATAAATTTGCAGCCCCCATAGGTAAAGTAGGTACTGCCTCCACCGGGTATTTCGATTACTCCCTTCCCTCCATCCCCTGGGCCTATTATGCTGTTGCTATTCTTCTGGGTTTCGAAGCCTTTTTCAGCTTTGGCATCCCTCGACTCCTCCTCCTCCCTCTGTCGGCGATTATCTTTGTTTTGCTGGCCTCAAAAACCATGGGCAATCCTCTTCCGGCCATGATGGCAATGATCGTCTACATCCCTTATACCAAGGCGGTTGCGGGAAACATGGGGGGACTCATTCCCGGGCTAAACTACACGACAGTTCTTATGTTGATGATGATCGTCGGGACTTACTCGCGAACCCAGGACAAAGACAGCCCTCCCCCTCTTCCACTCGAATCCACATTCCGAAGGATTGTCCTCCTTTTCTGCGCCTTCGGCGCCCTTGCGGTTCTTCATACCGACATTGGCTTTGCCCAAAAAACCATCACACAATCTATCGTGGATTACAAGCGATGGGTCGACCCTTTCCTGATTTTCTTTCTCTTCTCCTATCTCATCCGGACAAAAGAGGAGGCCAAGGTCCTGCTCTATCTTATGGCTATCAGTCTGGTTGTCATCGGGGTTGGCTCACTCTGGCAGCACCATGAGCTGGCGCTCCGCAACCACAGAATTCGACTAAAAGGGATCGCTGGTCAAGCGAACCAGATGGGTGCTTTTTATAGCAACTATATGTTTCTTCTTTTAGGGTTCTTCTCCATGAAAGGGATCGGCCGAATCAAGCGCGGACTTTTTGCCCTGGGATTCTGGGGATGCCTCCTGGGACTTTTCGCCACCCAATCCAGGGGAGATACCCTGGCGCTTGTTGCCGGCGTGCTACTCTTCTTTCTCTTCCGCAGCAGGCTCCTCTTTTTCGCTGTGATCGGGGGAATCGCCTTTCTTGCATTAAACATCCAGTTCCTGCCTGCCGGGCTCCGTGCCCGGATCCAGCATTCCGTCGTCCATCAAGATTCTAATGGTTTTAATAGTGGGTCCGAACGTCTCGACAAGAGTGCCCGGACCCGTCTTGCCCTTTGGCATGGGGCGGTCAAAATGATCATGGCCCATCCGATGCTTGGAGTCGGATACAAGATGTTTCCCGAATATATCTTCCACTACGTTTCCCATAACGAGGAAACTGCGGACCTTCCGCTCTGGCACCGTGACGGTCACAATGCATACCTCATGATTGGCGCAGAGTTGGGGCTTCCTGCCCTTCTTCTTTTTTTGGTCATATTGGGCTACATGTTGAGGATCATGTATGTGGCATGGCGGGCGAGTCCCGATCCTTTTTGGAAGACCATTTCAGTCTCAGGTTTCTGCGCTATTTTATCTCTCATGGTTACAAACATGTTCGGATCCAGGGTAATCAGCCTTGTGCTGGCGGGCTACCTCTGGACAATGATGGCAATCATGCTCAAGGTCCCCCGGTGGGCCGAAGAAGAGCGAACTAAAAATCTGGAGGCCCCATGATCCCTGTTCTCTACCTGATCGAGCATCTCCGGCAGGGAGGTTCAGAGCGCTATGTTTCCGAACTTGCCCGATCTGCTCCACGCATGGGGGTCGATCCCCATGTGGGGGTATTCTCCGCAGGAGGAATCTTCTTCGATGAGGTGAAGTCCGCGGGGATTCCTCTTACCCATTTCCCCATTCGAAGCCTCTATCATCCTTCAACCATCTCCACTGCCCTGGCTCTCAGGCGATACATCCGGACTCATGGCATTCGGATCGTCCATTCCTTCCAACCCAACGCCAATATTCTGGGGACTCTCATAGGTCGGCTTTCCGGGGCCCGTGTCGTGATCTCCCGGAGAAACCTGCCCACTTTCGGATGTCTGGGCTCACTCCGCCTCGCTTTCCTTCAGAAGTGGTTTACCAATCCTTTGGCCCACCGGGTTCTGGCCAACTCCCAGGCTGTCCTGGATGCGACACTCAAGACGGAAGGATTCCCAGAGGAAAAGGTCGTCCTCATTTACAACGGCCTCGATACTACCCGGTTCGCTCCCGTCTCTGACCCCCGGCCTTTTCGGGCATCCTTAGGAATCCATGGGGAGGGAATCGTCTTCGGGGTGGTCTCTGGTTTCCGGCCGCACAAGGGAGTGGACGTCGTGATCCGGGCGTTCGCGCAAATCCATAAGGACCTTCCAGGATCAATTCTTCTTTTGGCCGGGAGCGGCCCGGAACGGGCCCGCCTTGAGGCTCTGACCCAAGAGTTGGGGGTTACCTCCTCTATTCGATTCCTGGGGGTTCGTCCCGATATGGAGGCGGTTTATCCCGCTTTCGACGTCTTCATTCTCTGTTCTCAAACCGAAGGCTTTTCGAACGCTATCCTTGAGGCTATGGGCATGGGCCTCCCTGTCGTGGTTTCGAATGTAGGAGGGAACACCGAGATGATCGAGGACGGGACGAGCGGCTACCTTGTTCCTCCGGGGGATCCCCTGACTCTTGAAAAACGACTTCTCTGGCTTGCCCGCAATCCCTCTCTCCGTCAGGCAATGGGAGTATCCGCCCGGAAATGGGTCGAACGGACAAACGCACGCGACCCGGTCTACCAGGCTTTTCACGATCTCTACACAGGAGTACTTGATGGGTGATTTATTCGGGACCCGAGCTTCTGCCTCCTGCCATGACGCAGACATTGGAGTCAATGGGCTCGTCAGCCCTTTCTACGAGAGCCCAGTCCACATTTGTCACATCTTTCCCTCCCTCCCACTCCACGGAGCGGAGAACCATTTCCTGAAGCTCTGCCGGAACCTCGATCCACGGAAGGTCCGGACCACGATCCTAGTGATCCAGTCCCGGGGGGAGCTGGCCCCCGACTTCGAGGCCCTGGGGATCCCGGTGGCGCTCGTTCCCAAGAGGAGTCGCTACGACCTTTCCGTCGTACCCCGGATACGGGATTTTCTGCGCCATGGTGACTTCGACCTCGTCCATACCCACCTCTTCACCGCCAACTTCTGGGGCCGGCTCGGCGCACTGGGACTGCCGCTGGTCCTGGTGAGCTCGGCCCATAACGTGGTGGCAGGCGAACGCCCCTTCCTCGTCCGGATCGAGAACCTCCTCGACCGGATTCTGACATTGGGAACCGATGCCATCTTCTGCGTGACGGGCCAGGTCGCTGTCTCGATGCGGCGCGACGCTAGGCTTCCCCCGGGCAAGCTCGTCCCCATCGAGAACGGCCTGGCCATCCCCGAGCCCTCGGGAAAGACCAAGGCCGGGATCCGGCGGGAGCTGGGATTTCCCGAGGACCGGGTCCTCTTGGCCGTGATCGGACGTTTTTCCACCCAGAAAAACCACCGGGGCTTCCTCGAGGCCCTCGGGACAGTCGTCGACCGCCATCCGGAGGTCCTTGTCCTTTTGGTCGGGGAAGGCGAGCTCGAAGAGGAGATCCGCGCGGAGGCCTCTGCGCGGGGCCTGACCCCCTTCCTGCGCTTTCTGGGACTGCGGCGGGACGTGCCCCGGATCCTCGAGGCCCTCGACCTCTTCGTCCTTCCCTCCCTCTGGGAAGGGCTTCCCAACGTGATGCTGGAGGCGATGGCCGCCGGGGTCCCCGTGGTCGCGACCCGCGTCGGGGGGGTTCCCGACGTCCTGACCGACGGCGAAAACGGGATTCTTTGCGAGACCGCCTCTTCCGCGATCGCCGAAGGGATTTTACGGGCCCTCGATCACCGGCCGGACTCGGAACGCATGGCCGAGGCGGCCCGAATTCTTATCCGGGAGCGCTACGACATCCGCAACACCGCCCAGCGCTACACCGGCTTCTACCGAACCATCGTCCGCACCCGCGCCTTCCGAGGAAGCCGCAAGGGGATCTCGCTCATCCGGAGCGCGGCCGGATCCCTCCTCTCCCGATCGGCCCCCGCTCCGGGAACCCTCCGGATCCTCATGTACCACCGGGTGGCGGAGACGATGGAAACCGACATCCTAGCGGTCACCCCCTTTGCCTTCGCCCAGCAGATGCGCTGGCTCCGGGAGGAGGGATGGACCATCCTCTCCCTTCCGGAGGCGTTGCGGAGGCTCGAGAGCGGGACGCTTCCCCCGAAGGCGGCGGCGATCACCTTCGATGACGGTTACCGGGACAACTACGACGAGGCGGCCCCGGTCCTTGCCGGGATGAACTTCCCCGCGACGGTCTTCCCGGTGACCGCCTTCGTCCTGGAGGAGGTCGAACACCGGCGCTACCGCGGGCGCGACCCCAAGGTGCCCTATCTTACTGTCGAGCAGATCCGGCAGATGAAACGGGCGGGCTTCGACTTCGGCGGCCACACCCACACCCACCCCCTCCTCTCGACGATCACCTGCGAGGAGGCCCAGGAGGAGATCCTTGGGGCAAAGAAATTGCTTGAGGAATGGATGGGAGAGAAATCGACCCTGTTTGCCTACCCCAACGGGATCTACCGGAAGGAGCATTTCCGGATCCTGGATGCCCTGGGGTACGAGGCGGCCCTCACGGTCCGCCCGGGGGCGAACCGTCCCGGCACCTACCGCTTCGCCCTTCTGCGCACCGAGGTCAGCGGGCGTGACAGTCTCGGGGATTTTATCCGGAAAATGAACGGAGGCTTCGACTTGATGCATCGCGTGACCCAAAGTGTCAGAGGATTTTACAGATGAGCGACCCTTCATTCAGGATTCTTTACCTCATGACCGAGCCCTTCGGCATGGGGGGCGTCCAGAGCGATCTCAAGGCCCTGGGCCCCCATTTCGTCTCCCGGGGCCACCAGGTGACGGTCGCCTGTCCCGATGGCGACCAGCTGCACGTCCTCGAGAAGGGGGGCGTGAATCACGTCCCCTTCACCGTCCACTTCCGGACCCTGGGGGAGTTCCGGGAGCAGGCGAAGGCCCTGCGCTCCCTGATCGAACGGGTGAACCCGACGGTGCTCGCCCCCCAGTCGATCCGGGCCTCCTGGGTCTGCCACGCCGCGGCGAAGACCTTCCCCCTCGCCCGGGTGACCACCGTCCACAACATCCACACCAACGCCAACGCCCTCTTCGCCGGGGTCATCCTGAACCGGGCCTCGCACCTGGTCATCTTCGAGTCCGACCACGAACACAGGCGCCTTATGCGCCTCGGCCTCTCGGGCAAGAAGACCCGGGTCATCCCCAGCGGGATCGACACCCGGACCTTCTACCGGGAGGATCGGGCGACCGCCCCGCGCCTCCGGTCCCTTCTTCCCGGGATCGGTCCTGGGACGGTGATATTCGGCTGCGTGGCGCGGCTTTCCGAGGAGAAGGCCCACAAGGACCTTCTGGACGCCTACGCCGTGGTGCGCCGCTCCTACCCAGACACGCGCCTCGTGCTGGTGGGGGATGGCCCTCTCTGGGAGGATCTCGAGGGACGGGCCCGGAAGCTCGGGATCCTGTCCTTCGTCCACTTCGCAGGCCAGCGCTCGAATGTGCGGGAGTGGCTGAACCTCTTCGACGCCTTCACCCTGGCCTCGACCCGGGAGTCGCTTCCCCGGGCGGCCCGGGAGGCGATGGCCTGCGGCCTCCCAGTGATCGCGACCCGCGTCGGGGCCACCCGGGAGGCGGTCCGGGACGGGGAAAACGGGATCCTGGTGCCCCCCTCGAACGTGGACGCCCTGGCCCGGGCCATGCTCCATCTTCTGCTCGAGCCCGAAACGCGCCAGAGGATGGGGGAGCGGAGCCTCGCCATGATCGCCGAACGGTTCAGCCAGGACCGGTGGTTCGACGACAACGAGACGGTCTACCGCGAGGCCTCGGCCCTGGCCGGAGCCCATGCCCCCGGAGCCATCGGGGCGGCCCTTCTCCGGACGGCGGCCGTCCTGTGAGAACCGTCTTCGACATCCTCTTCTGGGGAAGCCTCGTTCTCCTCCTCTATCCCCTCGTCCTCTACCCGGGGATCATCTGGCTACTCGCCCGTCTCTTCCCCGAGCCGATGGCGAAGGCCCTTCCCGACCCCCTTCCCGTCGTGAGCGTCGTGATCCCCGCCCACAACGAGGAGGCGGTGGTGGCGGAGAAGATCAAAAACACCCTGGCCCTCGACTATCCCGCCGACCGGATCGAAATTCTGCTCGCCTCCGACGGCTCCACCGACCGCACGGCGGAGATCGCTCGAAAGACGGTCCATCCGTCTTTCCGCTTTCTCGATTTTCCCGAACGGCGGGGCAAGCTCGCGGTCCTGACCGACGCCGTGAGCCGCGCCCGGGGCGAGCTCGTCGTCCTCACCGACACCTCGGCCATTCTGGCCCCCGATGCCCTCAGGAAGGCGGCGGCAAACTTCGCCGACCCCACCGTGGGGGTCGTCTGCGGCCGCTACCGGATCGCCCGGGAGGCGACCCCTTCCCTCGACGCCCGGGGCGAGAGCGAGCGGGGCTACTTCGAGTTCGAGATCTTCCAGCGTATCGCCGAGAGCCGCTTCCATTCGACCCTGGGCGCCCACGGGGCCTTCTACATGGTCCGCCGGGCGCTCTTTCCCGCGGTCCCCGCCGGCACCATCAACGACGATTTCGTCATCCCCATGCTGATCCTGGCCCGGGGATTCCGGACCGTCTACGAGGACCGGGCCGTGGCCGTGGAGCTCCATCTCGCCACAGCGGCCGGGGAGTTCCGGCGCCGGGTCCGCATCTCCCGGGGGAACTTCCAGCAGATCGTCCTCCTTCTCCCCGCCCTGGGGACGAAGGATCTCCGGGCCCTCTTCGTCTTCGTCTCCCACAAGGTCCTGCGGGCTTTCCAGCCCTTCTACCTTCTGGGTCTCCTGCTCTCCTCGGCGGCCCTTCCCGGAGCGCTCTTCCAGGCCTTTTTCCTCCTCCAGGCGGCCTTCTACCTTCTGGGCCTCCTGGCCCTGATGCGTCAGAGTCCGGGACGCTTCCTGGCCCTTCCCCTCTACTTTCTCTCGGGGAACGCCGCCATTCTGGTGGGCTTCTTCCGCCAGCTCCGGGCGGGAAAGGTCCCGGGCCGCCTCCAGTGGGAGAAGTCCTGATGGAGGCCCTGGTGCTCATGTACCACCAGATCGTGCCGGACGGGGCGCATGAGAACTGGGTTCCCGCCCCCCTGGCCGATCCCCGGTACGGGGTGACCCGCCTCGAGTTCGCCCGGCAGATGGCCCACCTCCGCCAGGAGGGCTACCGCATCCTCGCTCTGGACGACCTGCTGGCCCCTGGCCGTCTTTCCTCCGATAGTTCCTCCGCCGCTTCTTCCGGCGTCTACTCAGGCGACACCTCAGATGCCACATTAGATGAAAGACCGGCCCTCGTCGTCACCTTCGACGACGGCTACGAGACCGACCTGACCCAGGCGCTTCCCATCCTCTCCCATCTCGGGATCCCGGCGACCTTCTTCGTCGCAACCGGCCACATCGGATCCCCCGGGATGCTGACGGAGACGATGGCGGCGGAGCTTGCCGCCCGGCCCCTCTTTCGGATCGGCGGCCACGGGGAGTCGCACCGCTTCCTCTCCGACATGCCGGAGGCCGAGTGCCGGCGGGAGTTGGCCCGATCCTTTAGTCGGGTCAGGGAGATCTCGGGACAGAAGAGCGCGGCGATGTCCGCACCCGGCGGGCGGACCTCTCACCGGGTCGCCGACCTCGCCCGGCAGGCGGGATTTTCCGCGCTGGCCACCTCCCGTCCGGGGCTCTACCGGGAGAGGGCGGATCCCTTTTCCATTCCCCGGCTTCCGGTCCTCCGGAGCCACTCCCTCCGGGATTTTGTGGCCCTGCTCGATCCCCGCTCCCTTGTCCACCGCAAAGAGCGGTGGATGCGGCAGGCCAAGCAGGCGGCGCGGTCGGTCCTGTCCACCCTCTCCTCCGCGAAGGGAGGCTAGGCCATGTCGTCTCGGGTCGTCCTTCTGGGTCTTGGAGGTCTCTCGCTAGAGATCCTGGATCCCCTGATCCACCGGGGCTGGGTCCCAAACCTCGAGTACCTTCTGGGTCGCGGGGTGGTGGGGCCGCTCTCCTCGGGCCTTCCTCCCTTCGCCGCTGCCGAATGGACGATGCTCCTGACGGGGGAGGGCCCCGGGACGACCGGCTTCCTCGAGGGATGCCGCAAGGCCCCCGGCTCCTACTTCCCCGAGGTGGCGAATCTCAAGGCCCTCTCCCGCCGGGCCCCCCTGTCGCTGCTTGCGCGCACGGCCCCGGAGACGGTCCTGGTGGGGGTTCCTCTTCCCCCCGTCCCGGGCCCTCTTCCGCCGGAGGAGGCGATCCAGGTCCTCCACTGGGAGGGCGAGCGCTTCTCCGCCCGCTCCCTGCCCCTTCCCCTGGAGGAGCCGTCCGCGGAAGGGGAGGGGGAGGCGGACGCCCTCGCCCGCTTCCTCGAGGGGGCGACCCGGCGCATGATCGCCCTGTCGGTCTCGATCGCCCGGATGCTCCGCTCCGGAGGTCCCCGGATGGTGGCCATCCATTTCGCGGGTCTCGACCGGATCCTCGCCCGCTTTTACCAAGACCTCTCGGCGGCCTTCCTGGGACGCTCCGCCCGGGGCTTCGACGAATCCCTCCGGCAGTTCTTCCGGGTCTTCGACGACGCAGTAGGAACGGTCCTGGACCTCTCCCGGAAATCCGGAGACCTGGTGGTCCTGTCCAGCGCTCACGGCTTCGGCCCGGCCAGGCGGGCCCTCAACCTGAACGCCTTTCTCCTGGCCGGGGGCTATCTCGGCCTTCGTCCCGGGGCTGGCAGGGAGTCCCTTCTTCGGGAGGTGGCCGCGCCGGTTCTCCGGTCTATGCGGATCGAGCGGGGCCGCGTGAAGCGGATCCTGAAACGGTCGGGACTATCGGAAGCGGTGGACCGGGCGGGGTCCTTCTTCAGTTCCGAGATCGGCCATTTCGACTGGAGCCGGACCCGCGCCTTCTCCCTCACGCGGACCGGAATCACGTTGAACGTCCGAGGAGTGGAAAGCCTGGGGACGGTGAACCCCGGGCCTGAAGAGCGGGCCCTGGGGGAGTCGATCCGCCAGGAGCTTCTGGCCCTCGAGGACCCGGCCACCGGACGCCGGCCAATCCGGGAGGTTGTTTGGAGGGACGCGCTCTTCGAGGGGCCCGGGCTTCCGGAGCTTCCCCACCTGATCGTCCGGGACTGGGATCCGGAATATCTTCTCGAGGACTGGCGGAAGGTCGTTCCGTCGGGGCCCGTCTTCTTCGACCCCGTCCTTCGCACCGGCGCCCCCCGGGCTTCGGGCTTCTACTGCTTTTCGGGAACCGGGCTTCCCGACCGCCTCCGCTCCCCCCGCTCCTGGACTCTTCCGGAGATCGCCGCCTTTCTCTCGGACTTTCTGGCCCCTTTGGATTCGTCCCTTCCGGTCAAAGTCCCCCAAGGCTCCTGAAGTCTTGGCAAGGATCTTGCTATTTTATTAACAACAATTTGATCGACCGCTTCAACCTTCACCCCAAATCAGCGAGGATGGCATGACACGCACCTGGCCTCATCTATTCCGTATCCCGGCTCTGCTTCTTCTCAACTTGATTCTTGTTGCGGCGGGGGGTTCCCCGTCCCTGGCGGCGGGTCTCTACCGCATTGGGGTGGCCGATTCGCTCCTGGTGAACGTCTGGGACGAGCCCAAGCTGAACGGGGCCTACGAGGTCCTGCCGGACGGAACGATCACCATGCCTCTCGCGGGGACATTCCGGGCTGAGGGGTATACCGGGCCGGAACTCGCCCATAGGATTGCGAACCGCCTTTCGACGGTTTTCCGGAAGCGGCCCGAAGTGACTGTCACGGTCAAGGGGATGGGGAACAACTACTTCTATATTTCGGGGGCAGTTGGAAAAACTGGACCCATCGCCTTCACCCACAACATCCGTCTCCTGCAGGCGATCATTCTGGCGGGGGGACCGACAATTGCCGCCGACGAGGATCGTGTGGTCCTGATCCGGGACAATCAGCCCCGGACGCTCTCGATCGAAAAGCTCGACCAGGGGAAGGATCTATCCAATAACCTCCGGATCTATCCCCAGGACATCATCATCGTTCCCATCAAGACCGACCAGATCTACCTGATGGGGGAAGTTTCCGCCCCCGGGGCCTACTACTACAACAAGGGAATGACGGTGATGGAGGCTTTAATCCAGGCTCATGGATTCACCCAGTTCGCTTCCATGGGCTCTGTCCGGATCATTCGAAAGCAGAAGGACGGGACCAAGAAGATCGTCCACATCGATATCGACCACATCCAGAACGAGAAAAAAACGGAACCTAAGGAATTGCTCCATCCCGGGGACCTGATCTATGTGCCCCAGCGGATGTTCTGAGATCCCGGCGACAACGGTATTACGAGGTCTGATGAGATGATCCGCTTTTTTAACCACTACATCTCGATCGGGGTCCTGGCGGTACTGGTCGGGGACATGACCTTCGCCGCCCTGGCCATGGGGGGGCTCGTGCTCCTCTCAGGCCCCTTCCCGGTTATTTTCCCTCCGCACCCCTATGCGACGGGGATTGTCTGGAGTCTGGCCCTGGCCTTCCTTTTCTTCCAGGGAGGACTCTACGACGCGGCGAGCTTCGAGGTCGACCGGCGCAACATGATCCGGCTCCTCTCGGCCTTCGTCCTTCTGGGTGGGCTCGGTATCCTGGTATTGAAGGCCGTCCCGGCGATCAGGCTCGGATGGCGGGGAGAACTTGCTCTCACGGGGCTCACCTTGTCTCTGGTGGCCTTCTGGCGATGGGTCCTCATCCTTCGGCTTCCGATCCACGAATGGAAGCGGTCGACACTCATCTTGGGCACAGGCCAGATCTCCCGGATCTTCGAGGAGCTGAACCGGTATCGCCATAACATACGGATCCAGGCTGTGGTGGACGCCCAGAAAATCAAGGAGATGAATCTCGCGCGCTATGCCATGGAAAACAAGATCCACTCCATCGTGATCTCCCTCAAGGACAGGCGCGGGACCCTGCCGATCCACGAGATCCTGGAATGCAAGATGAACGGGATCGAGGTGATGGAATGGCCGACCTTCTATGAAAAGAACATGAACAAGATCGACATCATGAACGTAAACCCGAGCCACCTGGTGCTGGGGGACGGCTTCCAGAGAAACCGCGTCACAGTGGTGGTGAAGGGGGTCATGGACCGGGTCCTGGCCCTCCTGGGTCTCCTGACCTTCGCCCCCGTAGGCACCTTGATCGCCCTTGCGATCCGTCTGAACAGCCCCGGTCCAGTCTTCTACAGCCAGGAGCGGGTGGGTTTGAACGGCAAGACCTTCCGGATTTTAAAGTTTCGGTCCATGGTGACCGATGCGGAAAAGAACAGGGCTCCCCAATGGGCTTCCGAGCAGGATCCCCGGATCACGAAGGTCGGGCGTTTCCTCCGAAAGACCCGTCTCGACGAGGTCCCCCAGCTCATCAACATCCTGAAGGGGGAGATGAGCTTCATCGGACCCCGTCCGGAACGCCCCTACTTCGTGGAAGAGCTCGAAAAGTGCATCCCCTTCTACGGCCTCCGCCACGTCACCAAGCCGGGGCTCTCCGGCTGGGCCCAGATCCGGTACCGCTACGGGGCCACGGTCGAGGACGCCGTCAAGAAACTGGAGTACGATCTCTATTACATCAAGAACCTTTCCATCTTCCTGGACCTCATGATCTTCATGGAGACGATCCAGGTGATCCTCTTCGGCAAGGGAAGCCGGTAACCCAAGGAGACCCATGCAGTCCCTCGACCTAAAGACCCTTCTCTCCCTCCTCTGGCTCTCCGTCAGGCGCTACAAGATCCTGGCGTTCCTTACCTTCGTCCTGGTCCTGACCCCGGCGGTTTTGGTTGGAATGACCAAGAAACCAGTCTATGTGGCCAAGGCGACGGTCCTGATCAAGGAGAATAACTATGCCTCCTCGGATCTCGGAAACCACCTCCATACGCCAAGGGGGCTCGGGATCCAGTTCGCAATTCTGAAGAGCCAGTACTTGGCGGGACGGGTGGTGGACAACCTCCCCAAGGACACCCTTCGGGACCTCGAAGAGCATGCCGAGTACAACGATTTTCAGGGAAAACTCATCAACATGATCCGGACCACCCTCGGCAAGTCTCCGATCGTGGTCGATCCCAAGCAAAGGGCCTCCATGGAGCTCCGGAACGCCCGGATGAGCTTCAAGGGGGTCGGCGGGGGGGGGATCATCGAAATCGACGGCGAGTCGATCGACCCGAAAGTAGCGCTCTCGCTGGTCAACTCCTACATCGACACCTTCAAGGAAATTTCCTCCCACTTCGCCCTGGAGCAGCAGGCCGACCTCGACAAGAGCCTTTCTCTTCAGATCCTGAACGCCCGGAGCCTTCTCAAAAAGAGCGAGGAAGATCTCCTCGACTACCAGAACCGGACTCAAAAGAACAGTGGGAAGAAGCACCGGCCCGTCGACGTTTCCTCCTATCTCTCACAGGAGTCGGGGATGCTCTCCTCTCTCCGGGCCCGGAAAGCCGTACTTTTGCTCACCGAAACCGAATCCCATCCCGACGTCCTCGCCGTGACCCAGGAAATCCGCGAACTTGAACGCAAGGTTGGAACCCTCCACATGATGTCGGGGACGGACGGTCAGGCCGATGTGTCTGGTTCGGCCTGGGAGAATTTCCTTGAATCTAATATACACATGGACAAGGGACTCCTGGCCGATCTCGAGCAGGAGCGCTCTTCGGCCCGGATTACCGCCGATTCGAACCTCGAGAACCTGATCGTGATCGACCCGGCCCTCCGTCCGACCCGCCCCGAGATGGCCAAGGGGCTCAAGATCGGGATCATGGGGGTGGTGGGCGGCCTCGGTGGAGCGGTGGCGGTTCCCTTCCTTCTCGTCTTCTTCCGTCGACCGGTCCAGGGGGAGTCCCATATCAAGAACCTCTCGGGGCTTCCGAACTTCGCCAATATTCCACGGGTCCCCCCCCGCCATGTGCCGGAGAAAAATGGCGACCGGATTCCCCGGGTAGATCAGAAGGCCGACGTGGAGTCGGTCTGGATCTTCCAAAAGGAATTCGAATCGATGTTCTTCCGCCTGAAGAAGCTCTTCAAGCACCAGAACGGCCATGTTCTGCTTGTGACCAGCGCCGGACCCGACGAGGGCAAGAGCATGACCGCCCTCAACATGGCCCTCACTATGGCCCATTTCGGGAACCGTGTCGTTTTGGTGGACGGGGATACCATCCGGGGCCATCTTCAGCAGAGCCTCCGGGTCTGGAACAGCTTCTCGGCCGATATCTTTCTCCCCAAGGGGGACGGGGGAGCCCCTCGCCCCATCGACTGGACCGAGGGCAACCTCGCCGTTGTGAGTCTTCCCAAGGAGGGGCCCTCCTTCTGGTCGGAGCACCCCGAGGTCGAGATTTCCAAATGGTTCGAGATCCTCCGCTTCCAGAGCGATTTCGTGATCATCGACTCGGCGCCAGTGCTGGCCTCGACCGATCTTCTGGGGCTCTCCTCCTTTATCGACGGAGTCCTGGTGATTGCCCGAAACAGCGTCACCCGGGAGAAGGACTTCCTCCGCATGGGGTCGATCCTCTCCGAGCATCACTTCGAGATCCTTGGAACGGTGCTGAACGACTCCAGATCCCCCCACATCCAGTACTCCTACGGCTACACCCCCGACAAGTCCGGGGAGAGGAAGAAAGAGCAGAAGGCGGGATGAATTCCTCCGTCCCCTTCACCCGTGTCTACGGTCTTCTCTCCCCCAGTCTCCGGAAGCGGTTGTGGGTCCTTGGAGCCCTAGTCCTCCTCTCCGGCTTCTTCGAGATCGCGGGCGTGGCCTCGATCATGCCTTTCATGGGGATGATCGTCGATCCCCGACTCGCCCTTGAAAACCGCTGGATCGCCCAAATCCACTCAGTGCTTCCTCTCGCACCACGACCGTTCATGATTTTTTTGGGAGGAGTTGTCCTTCTGGTCCTGTTCCTGTCGAATCTGATTTCCGCCCTCACTGTCTGGAGCATTCTTCGATTCTCCCTTAGTGCTGGGCGAGACCTCTCGAAGACGATGTTCGCCGTCTACCTGAACCATCCCTATCTCTTCTTTTTGAACCGCAACACCTCGGAACTTGCCCAGAACACCCTCTTCGAGATCGGACGGCTGGTCAACGGGATCCTGATCCCCTCCCTCACCATTGCCTCCCGGGTCGCGATCGCCCTTTCGATCTTGGGATTACTCCTTGTGGTCAATCCCCTGATCGCCCTATTGTCTGGTATCCTGCTGGGCGGGGCCTACGGGGGAGTTTTCCTCCTCGTGCGCCGTACGCTCGCCCGGACGGGCCACGAGATCTCGAAGGAAAACACCCGGCGTTTTCAGGTGGCCTACGAAACCTTCGCCGGAATCAAGGACATCAAGATCCTGGGGAGGGAGAAAGCCTTTTACGACCTCTTCTCCGCACCCGTCGAGCGCTATGCCCTTCACCAGTCCAGAAGCCAGATGATCTCCCTCCTCCCCCGGTACGCCATGGAGACCCTGGCTTTCGGTGGCATCATAGCACTCGTTCTGGTCCTTCTGTCCATGGGGGGAAGTCTGGCGAAGACCCTTCCTTTAATCTCTCTCTACGCCTTGGCCGGCTATCGGCTCATGCCGACCCTCCAGCAAATTTTCGTCAACTGGTCCCAGATCCGCGTCAACCTCCCTGCCATCGACAAGGTGGTGGGCGACATCGATGCGCTTCCCGAACTCCGCACGGGCGATAGGAACGAGGGGAAGCGCTCCCTCCTGGTTCCATCCGTACCGGACCCCAAAGTCAACCCCCTTCCTCTGAAACGGGAGATTCGTTTCGAGGAGGTCACTTTTGCCTATCCGGGCCAGGAAGAGCCTGTTCTTGATTGCCTTTCCCTCTCATTTCCTGCCAATGCCTCGGTTGGGATCGTGGGATCTACAGGCTCCGGCAAGACCACTACCCTCGACATCCTCCTAGGGCTTCTCGAACCCACCGAGGGAAGGCTTCTGGTGGACGGTGTCCCCGTGACACACGATAACCGGCGTCAGTGGCAGGCCAACATCGGCTACGTTCCCCAGCAGATCATGCTGATCGACGACACCGTCAAAAAGAACATCGCCTTCGGGATCCCTGAGGATCGGATAGACGATGCGAAGGTCGAGCGGGCGGCCCGGCTTGCCCACCTCCACAACTTCGTGATCTCCGAGCTTTCCAAAGGGTACGAGACCGGGATCGGAGAGCGGGGGGTGCGCCTCTCGGGGGGCCAGCGCCAGCGGATCGGCATCGCTAGGGCCCTTTACCACGATCCGGCGGTCCTGGTGCTCGACGAGGCGACCTCCGCCCTCGACAACCTGACAGAGACGGTGATCATGGAGGCCCTGGCGACACTTTCGCGGCAGAAGACGATCCTCATGGTGGCCCACCGGCTCACCACTGTCCGGGACTGTGACTTCATCGTCGTGATGGAGCGGGGGAGGGTCTCCGACATCGGGAGCTACGACGAGCTCCTGGAACGGAGTGCGCTGTTTTCCTCCATGGTGCGCGGAGCTGTCGACTGACAGGGTGCGGGGAGTCGCGGGCTGACCCGCATCCGGAATGTCGGAAAAGAATTTTGAAAGGTTTTTCCTTGATTGAGGCTGGCGGCGAAGATGTGTAAAAAAAGCTGACATGCCCCCTTTTCCGATCCAGCCTGTCTTGAACCCTGTAACCCTTCACTTTGGCAAATTCAGAAAGATTATCTAAGCCTGTCCCTCCGGCTGTTCGGGACGGATCCCGAAACATCTGGCATTATTATTGCTGAATTAAGAGGCGACAACTTCTATCAATCCGTCTCTTTCCAAGGAGGCTTCATGCACCCCACCGTCCGAAAGGCCGTCTTCCCCCTCGCGGGCCACGGCACACGGTTTCTTCCCATGACCAAGAGTTCCCCCAAGGAGATGCTCCCGGTGATCGACAAGCCGGTGGTCCAGTATGTGGTGGAGGAGGCCGTCGCAGCCGGAATCGAGCAGATGGTCATGGTGACCGGCCGGGGAAAGCGGGCGATCGAGGACCATTTCGACATCTCCTACGAACTCGAGGATGTGCTCCAGAAGAAGAACAAGACGGCGGTGCTGACCGAGCTTCGGCGGATCACGAATCTCGCCCAGATCCTCTATCTTCGCCAGAAAGAGGCCCTGGGGCTGGGCCATGCCGTCCTCTGTGCGGAGCTCGCCGTGGGCGACGAGCCCTTCGCCGTGGCCTTGGGCGACGAAATCCTGGACGGCCCCAAAAGCGGGCTGGCTCAGCTCATGGAGGTCTACCGGGAGTTCGGGGCCCCGGTGATCGGGATGCAGCGGGTCCCCCTCTCGGAGGTGAGCCACTATGGGATCGTCGCTGGAACAGAAATTCGAAAGGGGCTCTACCGGGTGGACGGACTCGTCGAGAAGCCCCGGATCGAGGACGCTCCCTCGGATTTTGCCATCATCGGGCGCTACCTCCTGACCCCCGACGTCTTCGGGATCCTCCGGACTCAGGCGCCAGGGGTTGGGGGCGAGATCCAGCTCACCGACGCCCTGAAGACGTTGGCGAAGAACCGGCCGGTCTACGCCCTCGAGATCGAGGGCGACCGCTTCGACACGGGAGACAAGATGGGGTTCCTGAAGGCGACCGTCCGGTTCGCCCTGAACCGCCCGGACCTCTCCGGGGAGTTCTTCCACTTCCTCCGGGAGACCCTGGAGCGGGAGACCTTGCGACAATCAGCCGGAGAAGGGGTCCATGCGGTCCGTCCTGTCCAGGGATAGGGTCTTCTTCTTTCTCGCGTCCGGCGCGGCGGTCCTTCTCTCCTGGGACAACTTCAAGAAGCTCGCGGACGACTGGCTGACCCTTCCGGCCTATTCCCACGGGATCCTCGTGCCGCTCGTCTTCGTCCTCCTGGTCTATCTCGACCGGGAGCGGCTTCCGGCTCCGAACGACACGCCCTCTTCCTGGGGACTCGTCCTGGTGGGGGCGGGGGTTCTCTTTCTCGTGGCGGGACGCCTCTCCGGTCTCTTCTATGTGGAGCAGCTCTCGATCCTCTTCCTGATTTCGGGGCTCGTGGCGGGATACTGGGGGAGGGAGACCCTCCGGCGGCTCCGCTTCCCGATCCTGTACCTCCTCTTCATGATCCCGCTCCCCTACATCTTCTTCAACGCTTTGGCGGTGCCTCTCCAGGGGATCGCCGCCAAGGGGGCCTCGGCCGTCCTCTCCGGGATCGGAATCCCGGTCTTCCGGGAGGGGAACATCATCCACCTCCCCCACATCTCACTGGGGGTGGTGAAGGCCTGCAGCGGGATCCAGTCCCTGGTTTCCCTTCTCGCCATCTCGGTGCTGGTGGCGCGACTTTCCGGGACCGGTGGCTTCCCGGGGGTGCTTCTCGCGCTCTCCGCCATCCCCGTGGCGGTCTTCGCCAACATGCTCCGGATCGCGGGGGTCGGGATCCTGGGCTCCTGGAATCCGAAGCTCGCCGAGGGCTTCTTTCACCTCTTCTCCGGCTGGGTGGTCTTTCTCTTCGCCTTCATGGTCCTGATGGGGCTCTCCCGCCTCATCCAGGTCTTCCGAAGGAGAGTCCCCCATGTCGCGTAGGTCTCTCTTCATGCTCCTCTCGGTCCTGGTGATGGGGGCAGGCTTCGCCTGGCTCGCAAAAGACGGCGCCCCCGGCCGGATTCCCTCCCATCTCCCGCTTTCTGATTTCCCGGTGGCGGTGGGGGACTGGACCGGGGTCCCGCTCCCGGTCGACAAGAAGACCGCAGACCTTTTGAACGCCGACGGGATCTCCTCAATCCTCTTTGAGAAACCCGGGTCAACGGAACCGGCGATCCTCTTCTTCGGGGTCTACTACGACCGGCAGACCCCGGAGAAAAACATCCACTCCCCCGAAAACTGCCTCCCGAGCTCCGGGTGGGCGGTCCTCTCCCGCAAAACCGTTGCTCTGGACCTCTTCCCGGGCCGGCCTCCGGTTCCGGCGAGCGTCGACCTCATCCAGAAGGGGCTCGAGCGCCAGCTGGTCCTTTACTGGTACCAGGAGAGGGGACGGACCTTCTCAAACGAGTATCTGGGACGCTACTATATGATCCGGGACGCGCTCCTCATGCGCCGGACCGACGGGGCGATGGTCCGGGTCTCCATGACGGTGACCACCACCCCGGAAGAGGCCCTCAAAAAAGAAGTAGGCTTTCTCCGGTCGCTGGCTCCCGTCCTCTCCCGGTACATCCCCGGACGGGGGGTCCAGGGGGAGGTGTCGGCGTCCCGAACCGCTTTTTCCCAGGAGGCGCTCCGTTGACCGAATCGGAACTGTCCACTCCCCCGCCGCCTCTTCTCGTCGTTGACGACGATCCGGCGGTGCTTCGGCAGATGGGCTGGCTCTTCAAGCCGGACTATCCGGTCCTGACCGCAGGAAGCTCTCCGGAGGCGATCGATCTTTTTCTCCGCGAGCGGCCCACGGTGGCGGTGCTCGATCTCTCCCTGGGCCAGGACTCCGGCAAGGACGGGGTCGATCTTCTGCGATTCTTCTCGGAGGCCGATCCCGCCTTCCACGGGATCATCCTGAGCGGAGACATCACGCGGCCCCGGGCGCTCGAGGCGGTCCGTCTCGGGGCCTACGATCTTCTCGAGAAAACCGTCGACCCGGAGGAGCTCCGGCGGGTGGTCGCCCGGGCCTACAACAGGGCCCTTCTGTCCCGAAAGACCCGGGCGGTTCCCGAGGTCGTCCCCGAAAGTTCGCCTGCCGCGCTGGGGATCGTGACGAGGAACGAGAAGATCTGCGAGATGCTCCGGGTTCTCCGAAAGATCGCCGCCACCGACGTCTCGGTCCTGATCACAGGCGAGAGCGGGACCGGAAAGGAACTCTTCGCCCGGGCCTGCCACCAGGCCAGCCCCCGAAAGGACGGTCCCTTCGTCGCCATCAACTGCGGGGCGATCCCGGAGAACCTGATGGAAAGCGAGCTCTTCGGCCACGAGAAGGGGGCCTTCACCGGCGCCACCGAGAGCCGGGGGGGCAAGTTCGAGGCGGCGGACCACGGGACACTGTTTTTGGACGAGGTGGCCGAGCTTCCGGTGGACCTCCAGGTGAAGCTTCTTCGGGTGCTCCAGGACAAGATCGTGGAGCGGGTCGGGGCCCGGACCGGAAAGAAGCTCGACGTGCGGATCATCGCCGCCACCAACCAGCCGCTTCCCGAGATGATGGCGAAGGGGCGTTTCCGGGAGGACCTCTACTACCGGATCAGCGTCATGAGCTTTCTTCTTCCCCCTCTTCGGGAGCGGGGCGAGGACGTCCTTCTCCTCGCCCGGTACTTTCTCGAGAAGTTCCGAAGCGAATACCAGAAGGGGGACATCGTCGATTTTTCGAAGGACTGCCTCGCCCTGATCTCGACCTACGACTGGCCCGGGAATATCCGGGAGATGGAGAACCGGATCCGGCGGGCCGTGATCATCGCCACCGGCCGCTTCGTGACCCCCGCCGACCTCGACATCACGCTCTCCCCCCGGGATCCCGGGGAGGAGGCGCCACTTCTCGCTCCCGGCAAAAATCTCACCGGGGCCCGTGAGGAGGCGGAGAAGCGGATGCTGGCCGAGGCCTTCGAAAAGGCGAAAGGCAACATCAGCCACGTCGCCAGGCTCATCGGGACCAGCCGCCCCACCGTCCACGCCCTGATCAAAAAACATGGCCTCAACCCCCGCGAATTCAAGGAATGACACCCATGACGACCGTTTCCGGCAAGCTCCCCTTCCTCTCTTCACGCCTCTTCGTTCCGGCACTCCTCACGGGCGTCCTTCTCCTGTCGGCCTGCAGCAAGAGTCCGGCCCAGATCGAGAAGAAGGACATGGGTCTGGGACAGCACTATCTCTCGGAGGGCAAAGTCAACGAGGCGATCATCGAGTTCCAGAACGTGCTCAAGGTCAACCCCAAGTCGGTGAAGGGACGCCTCGGGCTCGCCACCGCCTATCTCAGAAAGGGATGGACGGCCGAGTCGATGCTCGAGTTCCAGGAGGTGGCGAAGGAGGATCCCCTGGACCTCGACGCCCACCTCGCCCTCGCCCGCTACGGGGTGAACAGCGGCCAGTGGAATGCGGTAAAGCCGGAGATCGCGGCGGTTTTGAAGATCGACCCGAACAATGTCGAGGGGCTTTCGGATTCCGGAGAGCGGGAGCTGGCGCTCGGACACGATAAGGAGGCCGAGGCCTCCTTCAAGAAGGCCCTTTTGCTTTCTCCAGGGGCCCTGTCGGCCTTGGTGGGGATGGGAGATCTCCTGCGCCACGGGAATCATCCGAAACAGGCGGCGGACTATTACAACCGGGCGCTCTCCTTAGATCCCAAAAGTGCCCGGGCGCTCACGGGGCTCGGATCCTTGGCTCAGGCCGAAGGAAAGCCCGACGAGGCGAAAGCAGACTTCCGAAAGGCGATTGCCGCAGACAAATCCGATCTCCGCTCTCGGATCGTCTATGCCAACTTCCTGGCAGGTAGTGGACACGCTGACCAGGCAATTGCGCTTTTGAAGGCCGTTCCCCAGAAGGCGGCGGATCTGCGGATTCCGGTCAAGATCGCGGAGTACGAGGTCCTTCTTGGACAGAATGCCAAGGCGATCGCTCTCATGCATCCGCTCGAGCTCCAGAAAATCCCCCTTCCCGACATCTACCTCATTCTGGCCAAGGCCTACCAGGGAAGCGGCCGTCTCCCGGAGGCTGTGGACGAGGCGACGAAGCTCTCGACGATGGACGGGGTGCCTCCGGTCATGAAGATCGTGGCGGCCCGGGTGGAGCTCGCCGGCCGGAGTCCGGGAAAGGCAAAAGAGATCCTGGAGTCAATCAAGGGATCTCCCCATTTGCCAAATATTTACTGGACGACACTGGCCATGGTGGATTTGGCTAAAAATCGTTCTGAAAAAGCGATTCAAACGGCCGATTTCGGGCTTGAAAGGTTTCCAGGAGATTTCTCATTACTTCAGATTAAAACTGATGCCCTTATTCAGGAAAAAAAACTGGGGGAAGCCCTAAAAACCATCGATCTTATTCTGTCTAAAAATCCACAGAATTCAGAGATTGTTGGTCGAAAGGGACTCCTTATCGGACGATTGAAAGGAATTTCTTCAGAGATTTCTTACTATCAATCAATATCCAGAAAGTTTCCAGAAAATATGGCCTTCGAAACCCTATATATTCTCTCCTTATCAACATCCAAAAGGCTTCCTCAGGCGATTTCAGAAGCCAAGGATTACCTTTCCTCCCATCCGGCAAACAATGCCATATGGATTCTCCTTTCCGATTTTTACCTTCAGGAGAGGGAACGGGACAAAGCCTTGGAAATTTATAAGAAGGTGCTTTCGAATGATCCTAAGAATCTTCATGCTCTTCTATTATATGCGGAAATGGAACAAACGCTGGGATTCAAATCCAAAGCTGAGTCCCTTTATCGTCAGGCGCTCAGAGTGCGGTCAAACGATCCAAATCTTGAAACGGACCTTGGAGAAGTCCTTTTGGCAGAGAATCAGAGGGATGCAGCCGTGGCAGCTTTTAAAAAAGCATTGGAAATCAATCCCCATCAGACAATGGCTCTTCTTGAATTGGGCCGAAACGAAATCTTCTTTGGAAATAATCAACAAGCCCTTAATTATTTATCTCCCCTCGTAAAGTTACCTGTTTCTTCAAGCCAACAAGCTTTGATC
The DNA here is from genome assembly GCA_021827365.1 of Nitrospirota bacterium. Lineage (GTDB taxonomy): Bacteria > Nitrospirota > Leptospirillia > Leptospirillales > Leptospirillaceae > UBA4572. The sequence continues at coordinate 1,601 of JAKAWK010000014.1, read as the reverse complement.
CAATGGTTATGGGGATTAGCTAATGAAAGGTCAGGAAATTATAATGTCGCTCTCGATGCTTTGGAAAAGGCGGTTCGCTTGGATTCTAAGGCTGCGATCTACAGGGAGACTCTTGGAGAATACTGGGAATCCCTATCACGGTGGGATAAAGCCCTTCCCGAACTAGAAAAAGCGGCCCCACTTGACCCCAAAAATCAACTTTTATCGGTTCAGATTGAATGGGCAAAGGTTAAATTAAGCAAGGGCAAGCCCGAAAAATCTCGCTTGCACAAAGTTGTGGCATTAGCTGAAGGCTATCATAAATCCCATCCACAAGATCTGGGTTCGGAATTAATCGAAGCCAAGGGATATCTTCTTCTTAATAAACCCGACCAAGCATTAAATATTTATGATTCCATCATATCATCGAATCATGACAATCTTCCTGCCTTACTTGGAAAAGCAACGATTCTACTTGCTCAAGGACATCAAAAGAAGTCTGAAAAAATAGCTAGCCAAATTCTTTCTTTAAACCCAAATGACTTGAGAGCAAATTTTTTAATGGCCTCTATTGACCAAAGAAAAAAAGATGTTAATGGCATGGTTGATCACCTAGAGAAGATCTATCATCTTGCCCCATCCTGGGTCGGCCCCGCTGTTTCATTGGCCGCGGCTGATTTGTCCCTTAGACGATTTGAAGAAGCAAAATCGATAGCCTTTTCGATTCACGAGGCTCACCCTGAACTAAACGGGGTCTATCTGATTCTGGCATCTTCAGAAATGGGTCTAGGGGAATATCGGAATGCTGAAAAAGACTACGTTGTTCTTGCGAGCCAGGAAAAAAATTCAGGAGGACTTTATAGTCTCGCTAGCGTTGCAGCTCAAAAATCCGGAGATGCCCGACATGCCATCAAATATCTTGATATGGCATACAAATTGTCACCGAATGATCCGGCAGTATTAAATAATATGGCCTTTTCTCTTGCTGATCGAAAAACGGATCTTCCGAAGGCTTTGCGCTATGCGAAAAAAGCGTTAAAGATGACTGCCCAGCCCTTGATCCAAGATACTGTTGGGTACGTCCTTTATCGGATGGGGCGCTTTGAGCAAGCCGAGCAATATTTTTCAAAGGCATACAAAGCGAATTTCCGTGATCCAGATTTTCTTTTCCACATGGGTTTGAACGAAGAGAAGCTCGGGTTGAAAGAAAAGTCGGAAAGTTTTCTTCGAAAAGCCATTACTTCTGGTGCTCTTTCTCAGGAGGAATTGGATGAAGCTCGTAAGGTTTTGGGAAAAGTTTCTAAGACATGATAGGGCTTTGAAAAGAATGTTCTTTCGACTTTTCCTTGGAGCAAAAGGTATGCCATGATTCCTCTCATCGATAACCCGGTAAGGACGATGAGAGACACGTAGCTGTATCAGAATTTGTTGGGTAGTGTGTGCATATTCTCCCTGATTACAAACGGGTAATCTCTCGTTCGCGATCACCTGTTCTGGAGGTACTCCCCGTCAAGTAGACCAAAAAGGGTCTTGTTTAAGGTAGTAATCGGTTTCCCAAGATTGTTCGAATTGTCTCCTGTGGGTTTCAGGAGGTTTGTCCCAGATAGATCTCCCTGGGAGTT
>JAKAWK010000114.1 GCA_021827365.1 Nitrospirota bacterium | reverse complement strand
CAGCCTGGCCACTTCCCTGCGCAGTGGGTCGAAGCCTGAAATAATGATGGCATCGGGAGTGTCATCGATGATGAGGTCAACCCCGGTCGCCGCCTGGAAGGCCCGGATGTTTCTTCCTTCCCGCCCGATCACCCGTCCCTTGACATCGTCCGACGGGATCGGGACCACCGAGACGCTGATCTCAGCAACATGCTCGTTCGCATAGCGCTGGATGGCAAGAGTCATTGTTTCGCGAGCTTTTCTCACCGCCTGGTCCCGGACCTCCTGCTCAAGCTTCTGGGCCAGTCTGGCCACTTCTGGCCGAATGGAGGCTTCGGCATTCTGCATCAGGCGTTCCCGGGCCTCCTCGACAGTCAGGGAGGCAATCTCCTCAAGGCGGCGGATTTCCGAATCCATGACGGACTTGAGCTCGGCCTCCTTTTGTCCAAGGCCCTGTTCACGGACCGAGAGACTTTTCCTGTCCCGTTCAAGTTTTTCCCGATTTTCGGCAAGCTGCCGCCGGAGTTGTTCAAGTTCTGATTCCCGTCCCTTGAGAGCCTGCTCCGACTCCTGAAGCAGGTTCTTCTTTCGGGAAAGATCTTCCTCAGTTTCGATCCGGATCCGGAGCGCCTCTTCCCGTGCCTGAATCCCGGCCTCCTTCAGGGCGCTCTTTTTTTCCTCCTCAAGGCGTACCCTTTCCGAGCGGATTTTTTCTTCCCCGAGGGAGACGACCCCGGACCGCTTTCTGATGGCCAGGAAATATCCCCCGAAAGCGCCTCCCGAGCCGGCAAGAACCGCCAGCAACGCGCACAGTCCATATCCCATTGTGACACCCCTTTTCCTATCGGACCCAAAGGTTGCCGGAAAATATTCCGGCAAGACCCTCTCTGTCCTTCAAAATTATTCAGAAATTGCTGATCAAGAAATTATACACAAATCGGAAGGCAAAAATCCCGGATTGGTTCGCAATCACAGGGGGACTAGAAGGATCCATGTTGAAAAGACATCCAGAGGGAACGGCCTTGGTTTTCTGGGAACGGACTCGACAAAAGGGGCTACGTCTCCCTTTCCCTCAGGATTTTTCGGACGGCTTCGAGTCTCTCCTTGAGCTCCCGCTCCCTCCCCCTTTCCTCGGGATGGTAGTACCTGACAGACGCCCCTCCCGGCAGATATTCCTGGAAGGAAACACCATCCGGCATTTCTGGCGGATAATGGTACAGCAGGGTATCTTCCGGAGTCGTCTGGGAAAGACCGCGTTTCGTGGTCCGGTCCCGCAGGTAGACCGGAACGGGCGGAGAGAACCCCGCACGCACATCGGCAAGGGCTCTGTCGATGGCGCGATAGGCCGATATACTCTTGGGTGAAAGCGCCAGAAACAAGGTTGTGAGCGCCAGAGGAATCCTCCCTTCCGGAAGACCAACCTGGCTTACAGCCGTAAAGCATGCAACAGCCTGTGTCAGGGCCTGCGGATCGGCGAGCCCCACATCCTCGGCTGCCAGAATGACAAGCCGCCGGGCAATATAGAGAGGATCCTCCCCTCCCTCGATCATCCGGGCAAGCCAGTGCAGTGCGGCATCGGGCTGGTAATTCCGGATACTTTTAATGAAGGCCGATATGATGTCGTAGTGGGTCTCCTTATCCCCGTAGTATTGCCCGGCGCTTTGGAGGATCGACATGACGTCTCCGGTGGAGATCCGGAGAACTTCCCCCTCCCCTTCATCTCCTCTGGCAGCCATGACCGCACCCTCAAGGGTGGAAAGGAGACGACGACCGTCTCCTCCCGCAAACCGTGTGAGCATGGAGCGGGCGTCCGGGTCCAGCTGGATCTTCCTTGCCTCTTCCTTTGAAAGTCTGTCAATGCCCCGGTCGAGCAGGATTTCGAGGGCATTTTCCTCCAGGGGCTGGAAGGGAAAGAGGAGAAGACGTGAAGCCAGAGGGGGGATCAGGGCCGCATACGGAGCGGCGTTGGAGAGACCCAGAAGGATGATCTGGCCCGACTCGACGCCATCGAGAAGAACCTCTTGCTGGCTTTTGGACCAGGTATGGATCTCATCGACCACAACCACATGTCTGCCTCCGGCACTTCTTCTGTCGGACCCTCTGGCAAGCTCCTTTTTGAGGTCCGCAACCCCTGCGGTCGTGGCATTGATCATTGAAAAGGAATAGTCGGGAAGAAGCGAGGGAAGAAGCCGGACAAATCCGCTTTTACCCGTTCCAGGAGGGCCGAACAGGACCATGGACGGCCAGCTCCCCTGGGCAAGGAAATTTCTCAGGACGCCATTTTTACCGAAAAGGATCTCCTGGCCGACCAGGTCATCAATGGATGATGGACGGAGCCTGTAGGGAAGCGGTGTCCCCTCCTTTCCCTTCTCGAAGAGGGAGCGGGGGATTTTCATGGGGGCTGCTCCGGAAAAGGGATGAATAGACAGAAACGGCTAACAGACGGAATGAGAATCCAAACCCGGATAAGGGACCCGAAGTGCCGTGCCGATCTCCATTTGAGATACCCTGTCACTAATCATGGGCGCTCGAGGCCGCTTAGGCTTCCGTCTCCCGGGAGGAGACGGCATGCACACTGCCAACCTGCTCACGCCTTGTCCCAAATGTTTGTAGGTATCAAACTTGACCGGACCTCGAACACCCCAGGCCACACCCCTTAGCCTATTCCTTCGGTGAATCTTTTGGCAAGAGGTCCCGGGCACAAATCCCGGAAGCCCACTTCCTCCAGTTTTCAAGCTCCGAGGAAAGGCTTTGCCGTTCCTCCCGGGCCTGTTCTATGGCATAGATCTTTTCGATGGCAACAAGGAGAACCAGTGACAGAAAGTTCTGGTCGGGAAGATCCCCCGATTGACCGGCCAGACGATTACGAAGATCGGCATCAAGGGAACGGGCCGCAGATTCCATTCTTTTGCGGTCGAAATGACCGCGCACCTCAAGAATCGAGTTGAGGACCTTGACCTGTATGTGTTCACTTTTTTTCTGGGACGGATCGGTCACTGTTTTTTCCCGAGATCGACTGAAGACGGACTTCAAGGGTCCGAAGGAGGGTCCGCATCTGTTCCCGTTCTTTTTTCAGGATGCCAAGTGAGCGTCTCACAGACAGGAGATCCCTGTTCAGCTTGCGGATTTCTAGCCGAAGGGATTCTATTTCCTCCCGATCATTTGTTATTCCCTCAGATATTTCGGACAGCTTCCTGTCAATCGTTTCCCTGAGCTGAAGGTCGAAGGGGTTTCCCAGACCAAGGCCGGGAATCCTGTTCGAGCTCACCGTGTTTTCCCTTCGCCCCGTTCCAGGTGTTTTTCCAGGTAGGCGTAATTCCAAAGAACTTCGCGGACATAGCGACGCGTCTCCTGATAGGGGATCGCCTCCGTAAAGAAATCCCAGTCGGCATCGGCCAGAGTCTTCCAGGACAGGACGGCATGGAGACCGGCATTGTAGCCGGCAATGGCCCTCTCGGGATGGCCGGGTACTGAATCGAACAGTCGTTTCAGATAAAGCCCGCCTATCAGACTGTTCACGTCGGGGTGGCGCACCCTGCCCAGGTTCCGTCCCAGAGATTTTCTCAGGGGTTCGTTCGACTGCCCCGCCACAGCGAGGGCAGTACGGGGCATGAGCTGCATGACGCCCAGAGCCCCGTCCACCGAAAGGGAGCGTTCTCTGAAACGGCTTTCCTGCCGGGCAATGGAGAGGGCCCACAGAGTCGGAACCCCTGACTCCCGGAATCCTTCCAGAATTGATGCAGACATCCACTCCCCAGTCGGGAGCCGCATCGCCGTCCCATGGGCCGGGAAGATCCTGTCGACAAGCAAAAGACGTTCCCGGGCCGATACTGACAGATCCAGGTCACCGTATCGCCTGAGCTGGTCTCTGTCCATTCCAGGGTTTTCGTAGAGCCTCTCGAGAACAAGAGCCGGCCCGAAAAGTCCCATTTGAAATAGTTCCTCCATCGCCCTTCGAAGAAAAAATGGCGGACTGTTCTCGCGTGTGGGATGATGGGGTCTCAGTCGAAAGGTCCCGCATTCCCCCCGACAGGCAATGGCACTCCAGAGAGGGTAGGGGGACCCGGATCCTTGGCGGATCACCTGGCGGTACAACCGCCGCGCTTTTTCCGGTTGTCCCGTGCGATCCTCCTCCCTGGCCATGAAATAGAGAACTCTCGCATAAAATTCTGGTGAATCCGTGGAATGGGCACGAAGCCACCTCGCGAGGTGGCCCCATGTCGAAAGAGCTCTCCCGCTTTCTCCCCGCAAGGCCTCATCGAGACCAAACAGCCAGACCGCCTCTCGAACGTCAGCTTCGATCCAGAGATTTGAGGGAAGGCGCCATCCCTCAGGAAGGGATGGAAGCGGATGAACCAGGTCCTGATGCAGGGCCGACACAACAAGGGAAGGGAGCATACTGGAGCCAGGGTAGTCCGAAAAGAGGCGGTCCAGGCATTCGGCGCCTCGGGGAAAATCCTTTGAAAGAAGGATCCGGCACCGGAGCATTGAAAAATCGGATCGGAGCCGGACCCGGGATCCGGAAGAGAGAGTCTGTTCGATCAGGACCATCGCCTTCCGGGAATGTCCGAGCATGGCAAGGGACCGGGCTTCGAGGTAAAGGCTCCTGTCCCGAAAGGGAAAGGGCGGAGAGGATTCGAGATAGGCCTTCGTTTCGCGGCGGACAAGGTCATTGGCACCCATGGCCTGGAGATAGACCCAGCGCGGGACGAGAAGATCTCCTCCGACCCGGCTTGGCCCAAGCCTCAAAAGAGCTATTGTACTTTCGGGACTCAGGGGATGGTTTGAGACAAGACGGCCAAGGAGGGCGGATCTCTCTTCTCCTGAAGCCGCCATCGCCCTCCGGAAGAGGTCCCGGGCCCGGCCATCTCCCCCTTCGGGACGCGATGAGGGAGAGAAAAGATCGTTCTCCCGACCTGCGGAAAGACGCGAGAGCATCTTCCGGTCGTTCTTTCCGACATTATCCGAATGGGCAAGATGCCAGAGTAGAAGAGGGGCCAGGTCAGGGAAAGCCGAAAGGGCAGGCGCCAGGCCTTCCTCAGTAAGGGCCGTATCCGGAGAGCGGAACCACGCTTTCAGAAAAACCGCCCTGCCGTTCAGCGGCTCTGGAAGGTCATGGGGGTGAAGGTTCTCCCACATCGCCATTTTCCGCCAACCCTTTTCTGATGCTCCCCATAGAGAGGGGAAAGGCGGCTCTCGCTGAAGAAGAAGCAAATTGTTCCGGTATTGGTCGAGGGAGCTGTTGACCTTTCCCCGGAGAGGTTCTCCTCCTGGGGAGGTGTCCGGGAGGGAGGCCAGCAGAAAAATGGCTAAAAGTAGGCCTAGAGCGGGAGTGACTCGAAATTTACTGGATGACATGGAATCCACCGTTATAGTATATGAAGGCCCAAGTCAGTGTCAGGCTGGTCTTGTGGAAAGAAACCGGAAGAGGAATATAGGGGGCCGCAACCCTGACAATGCGAAGCGATTCTTCGTCAAGCGCCCGGCTTCCGGAGCTTTGCGTGAGGGCAATATGGGCAAGCGTTCCATCGGCGTTGATCGTAAATGTCACCAGAGCCCGGCCCGTCGTACCCCGAGCCGCAGCATCGGGAGGGTATTCCCCGATTGTTTCGAAGCGCTCCTGGATTCTTCGGATATAGCTTGAGTAGGTTTCATCTTCGAGGTTGGCGGCGATCCGGTCGAGTTCAGATTGCCGGTCGCTGTAGGCCGGGGCAACTTCCTTGGACAGGTCGAGGTGCCGGGTCAGAGGATTTCCGAGTGACTCCTGGGCCAGGATTTTCTGGATCTGCTTCTTGCTCAGGGGCTGTCGGATGACAGGTTTCTGGGACTGAGTCTTGCTCTCCTTGCGGGCCGCCTCCTTCATGTCGGGTCTGGGAACCTCACGGTCCGTTTCCGCCTTGGACTTGTTGGGCTTTTCATGCCGCTTGGACTTGTGAACCTGACGGAACCCAGGGGTTTTGTCGGCCTTTGGGGCC
>JAKAWK010000113.1 GCA_021827365.1 Nitrospirota bacterium | reverse complement strand
AACACCGGGTCGATTCCACGGTCTCCTGGGTCGAACGCTTCCGGAGGCTGACCCCTGTCGCGGGGATCGCCCAGGAGCAGGTCCGGTTCGATATGCAACAGATCGAAAACCCGGAAATCTCCGGAGTCGAATACCAGCAGGGGACGCTGGCAGGCTACGAGGTCCGGGAATATCTGCTGGAAAAATGGGGACGCAAATGCGCCTACTGCGGGGCTTCGAGCGTTCCCCTGGAGATCGATCACATCCACCCCAGAAGTCTCGGCGGATCGGACCGGGTCTCGAATCTGGCCCTGGCCTGCCGGGCCTGCAACCAAAAGAAGGGGAACCGACCCGTCGAGGAATTTCTCTCGAAAAAGCCGGACCTTCTGAAAAAGGTTCTCTCCCGGGCCCAGGCCCCTCTGAAAGACGCGGCGGCCGTCAACACCACCCGGTGGGCGCTGTTTGGGCGACTGAAACACACGGGCCTTCCCGTCGAGACAGGATCCGGAGGACGCACGAAGTTCAACCGGGCCGGTCAGGGATATCCGAAGGCTCACTGGATCGATGCCGCCTGCGTCGGAGAGGCCGGGGAGGCCGTCCGTCTCGACCCGGGAACGATCCCTCTCCGGATCCGTGCCGCCGGTCACGGGACGCGGCAGGTCGCCCGGACGGACAAATTCGGGTTCCCGATCCGGTTTTGCCCGAAAGACAAGACGCACTTCGGTTTCCGCACCGGCGATCTCGTCCGGGCCGGTGTTCCCTCCGGGAAAAAGGCGGGAATCCATGTCGGCCGCGTGGCCGTCCGAAGTTCCGGGAGCTTCAACGTCCGGACGGCACGGGGACTCGTCGGGGGGATCTCCCACAAGCACTGTCGGCTTCTCCAGCGGGCCGACGGGTACGGGTATTCACAGATGGCACAGAAAGGAGAAGCGGGAGCGGCGCTATCCCTCCCCGGCATGAAGGCCGAGGTTTCCCGCGCGATTGGATGAAATCACAGGCACTCGGGGGGATTGGAATTCATTTTCGGGCCATCCGCCAGTCCGTTGTCATGCTCAATCCGGTAAGCCTCATCCGCAACCCGGTCATGTTCACTGTGGAGGTCGGAGCTCTCCTGACCACCTTCTTCGCCGTTTCCGACGCCCTCCATCATGGGGGCCAGGCCCTCTTCGCCTCGGTCATTTCCTTTTGGCTGTGGCTCACGATTCTTTTTGCCAACTATGCCGAATCCCTGGCCGAACAGAGGGGGAAGGCCCAGGCCGAAAGTCTCCGGACGACCCGGTCGACGGTCCTGGCCCGGCTTGTCACCCATGACGGAGTCCGCACCGTCGCCGGATCCTCTCTCAAAAAGTGGGACCTCTTTCTTCTCTCGGCCGGAGACATCGTTCCCACGGACGGAGAAATCCTGGAGGGGGCCGCCAGCGTCGACGAGTCCGCCATCACGGGAGAGTCTGCTCCCGTCATCCGGGAAGCGGACGGAGACCGGTCGGGGGTGACCGGAGGAACCCGCGTCCTGGCCGGAGAGCTCAGAGTCCGGGTCACCGCCAATCCCGGGGAGACCTTCCTCGACCGCATGATCTCCCTTGTCGAGGGTGCAACCCGCCAGAAATCCCCCAATGAAATCGCGCTTACGATCCTTCTCGTGGGGCTCACCCTCATCTTTCTCTTCGTCGTGGCGACCATTCCTGCCTTCTCGGCCTACAGCAAAATCACCTCCTCCCCCACGGTCCTGATCGCCCTTCTGGTCTGCCTGATTCCGACCACCATCGCGGGCCTTCTGCCCGCCATCGGAATCGCCGGCATCGACCGGGCCTTCCGGGCCAATGTGATCGCCAAGTCCGGAAAGGCTGTCGAAATGGCCGGAGACATCGACCTCCTGCTCCTCGACAAGACCGGGACCATCACCTTCGGAAACCGCCAGGCCGTCCAGCTCATTCCGGCTCCGGGCGTCTCCCTGGGCGAACTGGCCCGGGCCTGCCGCCTCGCCTCCCTTTTCGACAAGACTCCCGAGGGAAAGAGCACCCTCGCCCTCTCCGAGAGTCTCCAGCAGGGGCCCTCCCCCATCCCTGAAGGCCTGGAAGCCGTGGCCTTCACTCCCCAGAGCCGGATGAGCGGGGCGGACACTCCGGAAGGCGCCTTCCGGAAGGGGTCGGATGACGCCATGGAATCCTTCATCGGCCATTCCCTCCCCCCCGACATCAAAAACGCCGTCTCGGAAATCGCAGAGTCCGGGGGAACTCCGCTTGTCGTGAGCCGGGACAAGACTGTCCTGGGTCTCATCCACCTCAAGGATGTCATCAAGCCCGGCCTTTTGAAACGCTTCGAGCGCCTGAGGCGGATGGGCGTGGCCACGGTCATGGTGACAGGCGACAACCCCCTCACCGCCCGGGCCATTGCCCGGGAGGCCGGTATCGACGACTTTTTCGCCCAGGCCAAACCCGAAGACAAGATGGAGCTGATCAAGAAGGAGCAGGCCAAGGGGCGGCTCGTGGCCATGAGCGGAGACGGCACCAACGATGCTCCCTCCCTGGCGCAGGCCGATGTGGCCCTGGCCATGAATTCGGGAACCCAGGCGGCCAAGGAGGCGGGGAACATGGTGGACCTCGACTCCGACCCCACGAAGATCATCGAGGTGATCGAGATCGGAAAACAGCTTCTGATGACCCGGGGGGCGCTCACGACCTTTTCGATTGCCAACGACGTGGCCAAGTATTTCGCCATCCTTCCCGCCATGTTCATCGCCGCCTATCCCCAGCTTGGAGTCCTGAACGTCATGAGGCTGGCCACTCCGGTCTCGGCGGTGACCTCGGCCATCATCTTCAACGCCCTCATCATTCCGGCGCTCATCCCCCTGGCGCTCAGGGGAGTCCGGTACCGTCCGCTCGGGGCATCGGCCCTCTTGCGAAACAACCTTCTCATCTACGGACTGGGCGGGATTCTCGTTCCCTTCCTCGGAATCAAGCTGATCGACATGGTGCTGGTCACCCTTCACCTGACATGACAGGGAGTGTGCCGTGGGACATTATTTGCTGCTTCTGACTCTGGGTCTGGCCATTTTCGGAGCTCTGGGAGCCTTTCTCTCCCTTCTCGAGCGCCTCTGACCCCCACCCTAAAATACGCGGGAGTTGTCCCCATGATCCTGTGGAGCATTCTGGGAGTGATCGTCCTTTTGCTCGTCATCTACCTGTTCATCATGCTCCTAAACGCGGAGAAGATTTAACATGCTGGAATATGACTGGATTCAAATTCTCGTTTCCCTGGGCCTCATTCTCCTTCTGGCCCCGCTTGTGGGCCGATATCTGGCCTGGGTCTATCAAAGCCCCTCCCTTTGGCTGGAGAGGGGGATCTACCGCCTCCTGGCGGTGGACCCCGACCGGGAGCTCACCTGGAAGGAGTACGGGAAGGTTCTGCTTCTTTCCAACGCCTTCTTCTTTGCGGCGGGCTTTCTCGTTCTCTGGGGGCAGGCCCTCCTTCCCGGAAACCCCCGGCATCTGCCATCCCTCTCCCCGGAAGTGGCCTTCAACACCGCGGCCTCCTTCGTAACGAACACCAACTGGCAGGCCTATGCCGGCGAGGCCCAGCTGTCGAACCTCTCCCAGATGCTTGCGATCACCTTTCTCATGTTCGTAGGGGCCAATACCGGCATGGCCGCCCTGGTGGCCGTTATCCGGGGATTCACGCGGACAGGTCTTTCCACGCTGGGGAACTTCTGGTCCGACTTCATCCGGTTCTTCCTCCGGGCCTTTCTTCCGGCGTGCTTTCTCCTGGCCCTGATCCACGTCTGGCAGGGAACCCCCCAGACCCTCCGGTCGGCGGTCTCGGCAAAGACGCTGGAAGGTCCCTCCCAAACTCTGGTCGTCGGTCCGGTGGCCTCTCTCGAGACCGTAAAGAACCTGGGGACCAACGGAGGGGGCTTTTACAATGCCAACGGGGCCCATCCCTATGAAAATCCGACGCCGCTCACCAATACGCTGGAGTTCCTGGAGATGGGACTCTTCACCTTCTCCCTGCCCTTCTTCTTCGGAAGGATGACCGGACGCCCCCGCCAGGGGCTGGCCCTTTTTGTCGTGATCCTTGTTCTCTATGGAACAGGCCTCGGCGTGGTCGAATACTCCGAGAAGATGCAAAATCCCCTGCTCGCGCCCGCCGCCCTCTCCCAGAAGGCCACGGCTTTGCAAGATGGCGGCAACATGGAGGGAAAGGAGACCCGGCTCGGGATCACGCAGACCAGCCTTTTCTCGAACACGAGCCTTGCGGCCACGACCGGCGCCGTGGACGCCGCCATGGACAGCATGAATCCCCTGGCGGTTCTCGTCTATCTCGTCCACATGTTTCTAAACGAAGAACCGGGCGGCAAGGGGGTCGGCTTTGCCGGCCTCCTGAAGGAGGCCGTCCTGGCAGTCTTTCTGGCCGGCCTCATGGTCGGCCGGACCCCGGAGTTTCTGGGCAAGAAGATCGAGTCGAGAGAGATCAAGCTCGCGGCCCTCTCCCTTCTGGTGACGCCGATTCTGGTGCTTTGCCTCACCGCTCTCTCCGTCCTCCTTCCGGCCGGGAAATCCTCCATCGACAATCCCGGTCCGCACGGCTTCATGGAGGTTCTCTACGCCTTTGCCTCGGGAAATGCCAACAACGGATCGGCCATGGCCGGACTGAACGTCTCCACCCCGTATTATGCCATTCTGATCGGCATCGAGATGCTCCTGGGCCGTTTTCTGCCGCTCCTGCCCCTTCTGGCATTGGCCGGATCCCTGGCCCGAAAGAAGAGGCTCCCGGAGACCGCCGGAACCTTCAGGACCGATACGCCGATCTTCGTCGTCCTTCTCCTGGGGTTCATGGGGCTCGTGGCCGCCCTGACCTTCTTTCCCCCGCTCATCCTGGGCCCCCTTCTCGAGCATCTCTCTCTCCTTCACGGGATCTCCTTCTAGGGGCATGGCTTATGGACATCATTTACCTACGCTCGTCTCTCAAGAAAGGATCATCATGAAAGGCCTAAAGGGAAGCAACTTCCAGCAATATCTCCGGGCGACGATTTTCTTCATGGTCGTCTGCGGCCTTCTCTACCCTTTGTCGGTCACGGCTCTGGGCGGGATCCTTTTTCCCTTCCAGGCCGGGGGAAGCCTGGTCAAAGACCGGGCCGGACAGATTGTAGGATCCCGGATCATCGCCCAGGGCTTCGGAACTTTGCGCTATTTTCATCCCCGTCCGTCGGCCGCGCTTTCCCCCGACGGATCCGGACCCCAGCCCTATGACGGCGCCTTTTCCTCGCCCTCCAACCTGGGTCCGGCCAATCCGGCCTATATCAAGTCCGTGACGGAGGCGGCCCGGGCCTACCGCGAAGAAAATGGCCTGCCGGCCCTCACGCCGGTTCCCGTCGACGCCGTCACGGCCTCGGGATCCGGCCTCGATCCCGACATCAGTCTGGCCAATGCCCTCCTGCAGGCGCCACGCGTGGCATCGGCCCGCCAGGTCAACCCCGAACGGGTCCTTGCGCTGATCGAAAAAACCCGTGTCGGACCCCAGTTCGGACTCCTTGGCCCTCCGCGGGTCAACGTCCTGGAGCTGAACCTCGCCCTGGACGCCCTGACCCCGGGAAGATAATCCCGGAGGCCCCCCTGATCCGACCGGGAGCGGGAATCCTGGATCCCCCGCTCCCTTTGGTCCATCCACCCTTGTCCCCATGCTCCCGGACTCTTGAGAAAGGACCCGTTCCATGCCGATTTCCGCGTCTCGTGTCGCAACGCTTTTGTGTCTCATCTCCCTGATCTGGGCCCTTCCGGAATCTCCCGGGACGGCCTGGGCCGACTCGCAGACACCGGCGGCCACGGCCCCGGTCCCAACGACCGCTCCGGCAACTCCGGCTCCTGCGGCCGCCCCGGCTCCCCCGTCGGATCTGGTGGTGCCCGCCATGAACATCCATCTCAAGGGCTTCGTGGATGTCTACGCCCAGTACAATCCGACCTCGGCGGGAACCACCGACT
>JAKAWK010000013.1 GCA_021827365.1 Nitrospirota bacterium | reverse complement strand
TCCCCTCTCCGGAGAAAGGCCGAACCGCTCACAGAAGATCCCGCACTCTGGCCGGAGGTGGACGTATTCATCACCACCTACAACGAACCCCTTTCCATCGTGCGCCCCACCGTTCTCGGAGCCCTCAACCTTGATTGGCCCGCAGAAAAGCTGACCGTCTATCTCCTCGACGACGGAAATCGTCCGGCCTTCGAGGAGTTTGCAGAGGCGGCCGGAGTCCGGTACCTGGCCAGGCCCGAACATCGGCATGCCAAAGCGGGGAATCTCAACTACGCCCTCCCCCGCTCCTCCGGAAAATATATTGCCATCTTCGACTGCGACCACATTCCCACGCGCTCCTTCCTTCAGGCGACGGTCGGCATTCTCGAAAACAATCCCAGGTATTCCTTTGTCCAGACCCCTCACCATTTTTATTCTCCCGATCCCTATGAAAGGAATCTGGACATCTTCCACGAGATCCCCAATGAAGGCGCCCTGTTTTACGGTGTCGTCCAGGACGGAAATGATTTCTGGGATGCAACGACCTTCTGCGGATCATGTGCCGTCCTCAGAAGGTCCGCCCTCGAAGGAATCGGCGGCATTGCCGTGGATACGGTCACAGAAGATGCCCATACCTCGCTTCTGCTTCACAAAAAGGGGTGGCAGTCGGCCTATCTGAACCTTCCCCAGGCGGCCGGCCTGGCCACGACAACCCTTTCTGCCCATATCCGCCAGAGAGTCCGATGGGCCCGGGGGATGATCCAGATTTTCCGGATCGACAATCCACTCCTTGCCCCGGGTTTGGGACTCTTCCAGAGGCTGTGTTATCTGAACGGGATGATGCACTTCCTGTTTTCACTTCCACGGATGATCTTTCTCCTGGCTCCCTTGGCCTACCTCTACTTCGGAATCAAGATTTTCGATGCCGACGCCTATTCGATCGCCGCCTATGCCTTTCCCGTCCTCGCCCTGGCCCTTTTGACCAACTCCACCCTCCAGGGAAACCATCGCCATTCCTTCTGGAACGAAGTCTATGAAACGACCCTCGCCCCCTACATCTTCCTCCCGACCCTCCTGGCCCTCATCAACCCCAAGGCGGGCTCTTTCAACGTCACGTCAAAGGAAGGGGTCGTAAGAGAAGAATTCTTCGATCACAAAATTGCCCGTCCATTCGTCATCTTCTGGCTTTTGAACCTCGGGGGGCTTGTGGCGGGGGTCTACCGTTTGGCCAAGGGGCTGGGAGAAATCCCCACCATCGCGCTGACCCTCATCTGGGTTTTCCACAACATGATCGTTCTGGGTGCGGCCCTGGCCGTCGGCTGGGAATCGGCCCAGCGAAGGAACCGTCCCCGGATTTCCCTGAATCTTCCGGCCAGGATCCTGGGTCCTGGACAGAAAGTCATCTCCGGAGAAACAGAGGACATTTCGGATTTGGGGGTCAGGCTTCGCCTGGGACAAGGGGAGACTCTCTCCATCGGGGAGCGGCTGCTTCTCCAGATCCCCCTGTTCGGAAAAATCTTCGACTTTCCCTGCCTTGTGGTCGGGCTGGACGAGTTTTCAGTCCGGCTCAACTTCCTTCCCCTGACACTAGCGGAGGAACGCAATCTTGTCCTGATTCTTTACGGGAGAGCCGATGCCTGGGTCAGGATCCGTTCCGTGAACCCCCGGGACAGGATCCTCTCAAGTCTGGGAAGAATGACCAAATTCGCCATGATCGGCCAGCTCAGGCTTTTCCGGGCCCTCTTCAGGGAAAGTCCTGCCTCGTGAAAACTGACGCCATCCCCCCGTTTCACTCCCCCGAGAAATGATAAAACGACCGGGATTTCTCCCGGCCCTTCTCCTTTTTCTCGCCCTCTCCGCACTTGTAAGGCCGGCCTTTGCCGAAGCTCCCAACGCGGAGCCGAAGCCCCTCGTTCCAGCCATGGGAACGCCTTACAGCGGGTTCACAAAATCATTCACCCTCTCGGAACTCGGGTGGGAGCATGGGGTCGATTTTTCAGGAAGCAGCATGGACCGAACGACCTTCTTCGGGGTTCCTCCCAGTCAAATGGTGGAAAAGGGGTCGGTGACCCTCCGGTATTCCTACCTGCCCCAAAAGAAGCTCGTCCCCTATCCCCGTCTCGAGGTGGATGTCAACGAAACCCTCCTTGGCACACTCCCCGGACCGCCAGATCAAAAGGGACCCCTTCCCGTGCAGACCGTCACCTTCCCGATCCCTCCCTACCTGGTCACCCCGCTTAATTCCCTCCGGATCCGGGTGGCCAAGGATCCGAAGCATCCCTGCTCAACGATTTACGCCGGCCATTTCATCCATATAGATCCGGCAACCCAAATCACCCTGGCCGGGATCCGGATCCATTTTCCCAGCCGGCTCTCCGATCTCCCCCTTCCCTTTCTCTATCACGCCATGACCGGGGTCCGAACCATTCCTTTTCTTATGGGAAGCCGCGACATCAAGCTTCTTGAAGCCGCCGGGTATGCCGCCTCCTGGTTCGGCGTAAAAAGCGAGAACGCCCCCCTGAGATTCCCTGTTTCGGTGGGGATTCCCGTTGATCTCGGGTCTCTTCCCACCGGAAATCTTGTCCTGCTCGCGGCCTCCCCTCTTCCTCCCCTTTCCGGCCTGCTTCCGCCCCTTGCAGGTCCGACCCTGGCCCTGGTCGACAATCCGGCCGATCCCTACGGGAAGATCCTTCTGATTCTGGGACGCACCCCGGAGGAAGTCCGGACCGCAGCCCTGGGACTGGCTCTCGGACAATTCACCCCCAAGGGACCTGCGACGACCCTCTCCCATGTTGAAATTCCGGTTTCAAAAGAAAAAAACGGGGCCCCTCGCTGGATCGATACACAAAAACCGGTCCGACTCGCCCCCCTCGCCTCCTCGCCAGGAGAGCTCGAAGTCACCGGCACCGGCTCGATCCCGCTCAGGTTTTCACTTCCCTCGGACCTATTTTTCTTTCACACCGCCACCTTTCCCCTGATGCTCCATTACCGTTATTCCACACTTCCGGGAGAAGGGCGCTCGCGGCTCGACCTTCTTCTCAACAAGAAATACCAGGATTCCATTCCCCTCCCCCCCGAATCCGGAACACCGGCCGACCATTACCAGACAATTCCTCTGAAGCTGAGTGACCTGACCCCGTTCCGGAACGTCTTAAAGCTCAACTTCAATTTCAGGTCCGAGATTCCGGGGATCCTCTCCTGCAGGGCGAGCCATAACACCCGTCTCCGGGGGACGATCCTCGGCGACTCCTCCCTCGACCTTCACCGTATCCCTCATTTTGTCCGTCTGCCCAATCTCCGACTGGTCCCCAACGGGGGATACCCTTTTACACGGTACGCCGACCTCAGGGAAACGGCCGTCGTTCTCCCTGACACTCCGGGAGAGGGGGATATCAGGGTTTTCCTTCATCTCATGGCCTTTCTGGCCCAGGAAACAGGATCCCCGGGAGTCGACCTGTCCGTCACAGGTCCCGACGGGGTTCCCTCTGTCTCGAACAGGAACCTGATCCTGATCGGAACCTACGACTCCAACCCCCTTCTTCTCCGATACGGCAAGGCTCTCCCCCAGGACACCCAGGAAACTCGTTCCCGGATCCGGCTCAAAAGCCGCATGGAGGATCTTCTCCGCTGGTCCAACCCCCCTCCCGATTCCTACGGTCCGGAAGCCCTGGCCGCCTACTTCAAGGAAGACAGGAATCCCCTGGGTGTCATGGAGGAGGATGTCTCGCCCCTGGCCCCCCGCCGGGTCATCCTTTCCCTTGGAGGAGTGAGCGAGCAATCCCTGGTCTCCATGGACCGGGTCCTCTTCGACCCGCAGCACTTTTCCGACATATTCGGCCAGGTAAGCCTGGTGGGCCCGCGCCGAATCCACTCCTTCCTCGTTCCCGGAGACCGGTTTTCCTTGGGACACCTTCCACCCCTCACCTTGCTTCGTTTCTGGTTCTTTTCCCATCCGCTGGGCGTCCTCATGGTCCTTCTTGCAATCAGCCTTTTGCTGGCCGGGATTCTCTCCCGCATTCTTTCAACCCTTGCAGTCCGGAGAACTGGTCCATGATCCCCCTCCTCGGGAGTCTTCCTCTGAATACCCGGATTCTGCGTCTTATACCCGCAGGGTTTTTATTAACCCTGATCGTGGGAAGCCCGTCGTTGGAGGCCCGGGCGGCGACATCAGTCACCCTGACACTGGAAAAGAAGGCTGAGTTCTGGACAGCCCACGGCCGGGACGACCTTGCAACCCAAACCTACCGCCAGCTTCTCTTCCTCGATCCGAACAACAGGCCGGCCCTGATCGGTCTCGCCTCCGACGCTCTCAGGCGGGGGGATCGACGTCTTGCAGCCAGGTACATCAATGTCCTCCGGACGATGAATCCTATGGATCCTGTTCTACCGGGCTTCTCCAGGGAGGCCCAGCTGGGTCCCGAATGGGACAGGGAAGTTGCCCAAGCCAAAAAAGATGATGCACGCCACCTTTATTCGAGGGCCCTCACCCATTACCAGAAGGCCTTCGGTCCCTACCCGCCGCCCCCCCAGTATGCCGTTGAATACTACAACGATCTCTCCCGCACCCCTGAAGGTTACCGGGAGGCGGTCCGCCAGCTCAGATCGCTTGTCTCCACTTATCCCGACAGCCTCCACTACCGCCTCTCGCTCGGGAAGATCCTTTCCTACAACCCCAAATCCCGCTGGGATGCCCTCGACATCCTGAAGCCCATGGCCCTGGAACCCTCCCCCGTTTCGGACACGGCCACGGCCTCCTGGAGACAGGTCATAGTCTGGGAAGGAACCCTTCCCCGAAACATTCCGGAGATCAGGTCCTACCTTGAAGTCCACCCGCACGACCGGGCCCTCGAAGACCAGCTCCGTCTTGCCGAAAGGCTGGCCCTCTCGGCCGGGCCTGAATCCCGCCTGGCCTACCAGTCCCTTGAAGAGGGACAATTCAAAAAGGCGGTCTCCCGTTTCCGGGCCCTCATCGGTCGCGATTCGGAAAATCCCGCCTACTGGCTCGGACTTTCCTACTCCTACCTGGGTCTCAAACAATTCGGGAAGGCCCGCATGGCGCTTGATCAAGCCCGCCGCCATCCCCTCTCCCGGGACCAGGAAGCCGAGGGTCGGGACCTTTCATCCCAGACCTCATTCTGGATCCTGATGGAGAAAGCCAGGGCCGCTGAAGTGAACGGAGACCTCGAGACTGCCGACAAGGTCTATGACCAGGCCGACCGTATCCGCCCTGATCAGCCGGTTCTTCTGGTTGCCCGGGGTCGTCTTGCGGCCCGCATGAACCATGACTCCAAGGCCGTGGAGCTTTACAGGAGAGCCCTTTCCCTCTCTCCGGGAGAGACACAGGCCTGGGCGGGGCTCCTGACCCTCTATGAGAGATTGGGAGAGGAGACCAAGGCTCAATCCACGCTCGATTCCCTTTCCTCCTCCCTCCGGACACGCCTCGAAGAGAATCCGGACTTTCTTGTGACCGAGGGATCGGTCTTTGCCCACACAGGCCATCCCGCCGAAGCCCGGGCGGCTTTCGAAAAAGCCCTGGTCCTGACCCCGACCCGACCGCCTGACACCGAACTTTCCTGGGCCTGGACCATGCTGAAATCCGGAAGCCATCGCCCCCTGGGACTCCTTCTGGACCGGCTCGACCAGACCTCCGGCCTGTCAGCCCATGAAACCTTAGAACTTCGAAATCTCCATCACCTCAGGGCCTTGAGGGAGGAACAGGACCTCTTGTCAAAAAACCTCCCCGACAGGGCGCTCACACTTATGAAGATCCATGCCTCACGCCATCCTGCCGACCGCTTCTACCGGGAACAGGAGGCCGCCATCCTCGAGTCTCAGGGAAAGAACGCCCAGGCCTACCGGCTTGTCCGGAGCCTTGGACCCGGTTCGACCGTCAGCTCCTTTGAGGCCGCCGCAGGGGTGGCCATGACGACGGGGCATACCCTTGAGGCGGAGGTCTGGATCGAAGAGGCCACCTCGCGGTGGCCGGAGAGTGTCAGAATTTCAGTCCTCAAGGCCCGCCTGGATCAGGCCGAGGGGCATCCGGAAAGAGCCAGAAAAACGCTTGAAAAGGCCCTTTCCCGTCATCCCCGTGATCCCCGGATCCTCCTGGCCCTGGCCGAAAATGACCGGGTCCTGGGACATTTTGAGGAGTCCAAACGGGACATCGAGGCGGCCCTGTCGTCTCTCCGTCTTCTCCCGCAGTCGGGCAGCGCGCCCCTGGACCCTTCCCTTCTCAGGATCCAGGCCCGAAAGGCACTCGAGGTGATCGAAAAAGAAAAGAAACGCCGGTCAAGGGGCCACCTCGAACTGATGGCCGGAGAAACGGCCTTCACCCAGTACACCCAGTACTACTATGCCCAGGTCGGCGACATCCTTCCGTTAACGGGGCTCGGCCAATATACGATCGGATCAGGGCAAAGCGCCTCTCCCCTTCTCCATCTTTTCCTGATGGGAAATGCCTTCACCTTTGAATACCATCCGACACCCACCACCTCCTCCTTCCTCTCCCAATCCTACGAAGGGCTTACCCCTGCCATAGGAATCCGGTTCCCGACCTTCTTCGGGTACTGGGAAGGAGACGCAGGCATTGCGGTCGCCCAGCACTTCCAGACTCTCACACCCCCCGGAACCGTCACCGGTCTCTTTCTCCAGACCGATCTGCTCTGGAATGTCCTCGGGGGAGGTCTGGACTTTTTCGCCAACTTCACCGGTTACATCGATTATGTCTATTTTCAGATGCGCTATCTCACGCCTGTCTGGGAGGGAGAGAGCCGACGCTTCCGCCTGGATCTGGGTCCCGAATTCATTACCCAGGGAAACTCGACCTATGATGCCTTCCAGGGAGGAATCGCCCTGCGACTTTGGCTGGCCCCCCTGCACTCCTCCCTTCTTTTCGACGGCGGTCTTCTGAACTCCTCCGCCTTCCCGGGAATCGGGGGATATGAAGGTGTCTCGTGGTACTTTCTCTACTGAGACGCGGGAATACAAAATCAGGAATCTCCCTCACCGCAATGCCATGCAGGAGCCCACGATGAGTCTTTCCTCTGATATCAAGCGAGTTTTGGAAATTTTCCATGCAACCCGGGATGACACCTTGCCCTACCGCGAATTTGAAAAGCCCCCCCTCCGTTCTCCGGAAACGACCTATGGGCGTGAGGGAGAGGGATCTCTCCCATCCTCGCCCTCCCCTGCCTTCGGACTTCAGGGGCTTTCCGGGAAGAGTGGCTCTTCTTCCGTCTTCCTTCCCCCTCCACAAAGGAGCCGGAAGGTCTTCAGACCCCTCGAGGCTCCGCAGGCTGCCGGCGGGGAAGCGGAAGAATGGCCCGGCCTCAAGGCGGCCGTTTCGGATCTGATTCCGGCCCTTCCTTCTCCTCCCTCAAAATGGCCGCTCCTGGTCCTTTGCAGTCTGGCAGGAGGAAGCGGGCGAAGTACGCTCTCCTCTGTGCTCGCGATCGAAAATGCCCGCCATGGAAGACCCTGCCTCCTTATCGACCTGAACGAAACAAGCCTTTACCCCTATCTGTTCATGAATTTTCGGCATGAAGAATCGGTTCGGATGGGCCGAAGCTGGACCTTTCATACCTATGAGCCAACAGGCATCCCGATGGTTGTCGTTCGCCCGGACCCGGAGGAGCTCCGGGGGAACGAGGGATCCGACGCCCTTTCAAGGCTCCGAGATGAGATTGTGTCACAGGCTGCTGGCATTTTCGGAAATTCCGGGCACCCCGACCCTTTCGTCCTGATTGATTCGCCCCCTATGACCCGACAGGAGCTAAAGGAAACACTCCGGATTTCCTCCATGTTCCTCTCTCCGGTCAGGCCCGATCTCCCCTCCCTTGTCTCCGTCAAGGATATGGAAAAGAGCTTCGATCGGCTCGAACGGGAAGAAAACCGGTACTGCGAACGATTCTACGTTCTCAACCGCTTCATTCCGGACCATCCCCTGCACCAGGACATCTATGAAATAATCCGGCAGATCCTCTCAAGGAGGCTCTGTCCCTTTGTCATTCCGGAAGATTCCACTGTGGAGCTGGCCCAGGCCAGGGGAGAGAGCCTTCTCGATGTCTTTTCTGAAACATCGGCAGCGATCTCGATGGCGGAGGTCTCCCGCTGGATCTCGGCGAAACTCGCTGGTTAGACCCTGTCCCGCGCGAAAAAAAACGAATGTACGTCGGACCTGTCAGGCTTTTTGACATGAAGAGGTCTCCTTGTCAAAAAGCCTGACATCCGACAGAGGACTCTCCCGAATCGAAGACCGGCGACTTCAGAGCCAGGACTCGTTTGGATCCCGGGTTTTCCGATCTTTAAAAATTCCAGAATCAGGACATTTCGATCTTCCAAACACAAAATCCCGCTCAAATTCTGTCTTTTTCATGAAAAAACGGAGAGATTCCATTTGTTTAATTTGAGAGCCACTCCATGTCACAGACTTTAAAAAGATCCGGCTCCACAAAATCCCCCTCCGAATATCGGACCCGTCATCCCCGCTGGCATGGCGTGAGGATGTGGCAAATTTCTTGCGTAGGAATGGCTCGATCCTCTGAAAAAATCCGGAAGCAGAGCTGCGCTTTTCCCAATTCCCTCTGATCGCTAGGGAATCCGGTCTTGCCGCAGCGGGAGCCTCTCATCCTCATCCCTGGACGGTGACCCCATCATGTGGCAAAAAATCGGCCTTCTTTTCAATCTGAAAGCCTACGAATCCGGAACGGCTCCCACTCTGAAGGGGCTCGATCCGGTTCCTGCAGCACAGCTTATAAGGAAGGCCGCCGATCAGGGGAATGCGCGGGCCCAATACAACCTGGGACTCCTGCATCTCAAGGGGAAAGGGGTTCCCCAGGATCTTGCCCAAGCCGCCATCTGGTTCGAACGGGCGGCCGAACAGGGGCTTGCAGCCGCCCAATACAACCTGGGACTCATGCTTTTTGAAGGACGGGGGATTCCGCAGTCCCTTTCGAGGGGGGCCTCCTACATCAAGCAGGCAGCCCGCCAGGGCATGACCGAGGCCAAGAGCCTCTATGGGACCCTCTATCTGGAAGCCAAGGTCCTCCCTGAGGATGACATCGATCCTGTCGAGTGGATCGAGGAGGCCGCCCATGCGGGGGATATCGCTGCACAGTTCAATCTGGGGCTGGCCTGCCTCCATGGACGGAGCCTTCCCAAGGATTCCGAAAGGGCGGTTCTCTGGTTCCGCAAGGCGGCGGAAAAGGGGGACAGCCGGGCCCAATACTATCTGGGACTTCTTCTCATGGAGGAGGGACAACCCTTCTCCCAGCCCGAAGAAGGACGCGACTGGCTGATGAGAGCGGCAGAGTCGGAGGATCCTGAGGCCCAATTCAATATCGGCCTTCTGTATTACGAAGGGAGGGTCGTCGAACAAAATGTCGCACAGGCCGCCCTCTGGTTCCAGGGAGCGGCCGAAAAGAACCACACCCGGGCCCAGGCACTCCTGGGGGCCCTTCTCCTGGAGGGGAAGGGAATCCCCCGCCAGGAGGAGCAGGGGATCGAGTGGATCCGCAAGGCCGCACTCTCCGGCGACTCCGAGGCCCAATATGTTCTGGGGACTCTCCATCTCGAAGGAAGAATTCTGCCCCAGAGCAGTTCCCTCGCCTTCTACTGGTTCACCAAGGCCGCCTCTCAGGGGCTGGCTGAAGCAGAATACCAGCTGGGACTTTTTTATCAGAAGGGAATTCTGAGCGGCCAAAGCGAGCCCGCGAAGGCCATCCCGTGGTTCGAACGGGCGGGGGACCAGGGCCTGACCGAAACTCTGGCCACCCTGGGGGAGATCTACCAGGAGGGACTCCATGTCCCCCGGAACATTTCCGAAGCCGTCAAATGGTTTTCAAGGGCGGCGGAGGCAGGCGATCCCGAAGCCCAGTACCGCCTTGGACTCCTCTATCTCCAGGGGAAGGACATTCCTTCAGATCCTGGAGAGGCCACCCGTCTGTTCCAGGCTTCAGCGGCTCAAGGCCATCCGGAAGCCGCCTTCCACCTTGGCCTCATCGCAGAAGAGGGCTTAGGGGGAACTCCAGATGATGTCCGGGCTTCCGAATTTTACCGGATAGCGGCCGGCCAGGGTGTTCCGGGAGCCATGTTGCGTTTGGGCCTCTTCCTTGAAACCGGACGGGGAGGAGTGGAGAAAAACGAAGGGGAGGCCTGCGACTATATTCGGCGCGCCGCGGAAAAGGATCTCCCCGAGGCCTGGCTGGAATGGGGAATTCGCCTCGAGGAAGGCCGGGAGACCTTGGATCCCGACCTCCAGGCGGCCGTCATCTTTTTTCGGAAGGCCGCCCTGGCCAACCTCCCCATGGCCCAGTTCCGTCTTGCCAGACTCCTTGAGAAAAACCCGGATAACCCGCCTGGTATCGACGAAGAACTCTCATACTGGTACCGGAAGGCAGCCGAAGGGGGCGTTCCACAGGCCATGCTTCAGATGGCCCTCTATTCCATCGAAGGCCGGGGAGGCCATCCGGCAGACGACGAGGAGGCCCTGCGATGGCTGGCCCAGGCCGTCCAGAAGGATCTTCCGGAGGCCCATCTTGCACTGGCTTTTTTCCACCGGGAAGGACGGGGTGGTCTTTCGCGCGACCCGGACATGGCCCGGACCTCCCTCGAACGCGCTGCCAGGAAAGATCTGCCGGAAGCCCAATACCTCCTTGCCACATGGGACCTCGAAAGCCATCGCCGGGAAGAGGCAAAGGAATGGTTCGAAGTCGCCGCACGCAGGGGAGACCCCCGGGCCGAACTTGCCTTGGGACGTCTTCTTCTCGAAGACGGAGATCGTGAGAGCGGCATTTCATGGATAAGAAAATCCGCCGAAGACAATGTCCCCGAGGCCCTGGAGACTCTGTCGATACTGGCCCTGAAAGGAGAGGTTCAGGCTGAACGGAATCAGATTCTCGATTGGCTACGCTTGGCGGCGGGGGCGGGACAGGCCCTGGCCCAGATGGAGCTTGGAAAAATCCTTCTCGAAGACAAGGACAACCCTTCCTTCCGGGAGGAGGGGATTTTCTGGATAGAAAAGGCGGCAGAAAGCGGTCTGACCGAGGCCCGGTACCGGGCCGCCATGATCCGTTGGGCCAACCGGTCTGAAGGATGGGATGATCAGGCCATGCAATGGTTTCTCCTGGCCGCCCGTGATGGTCATGTCGGGGCCCAGTTCGAGGCGGGACGAAGGCTCTCGGCAAGAGATAATCCGGACGAGCGGCGGGAAGGATTGGACTTGCTCAGGATGGCTTCAGAATCTGGCGATCCCGAAGCCCAGCTTCTCTTGGCCCGTCTTCTTCTCGAGACCCCGGAGGAACGGGAGCAAGGGCTCGTCTGGCTTTCGCATTCCGCAGAGGCTGACATCCCGGAGGCCCAGTATCTTCTGGGACAGATCTGTCTTGATGGAGAGGGGATTCCCACCGACTTTACCCGGGGCCATGAATGGATGAGGCGCGCGGCGGAAAACGCAGTCATGGAGGCCCAGTTCAGACTGGGAATCCTCTACCAGGCCGACCCTTCCCTCG
The DNA here is from genome assembly GCA_021827365.1 of Nitrospirota bacterium. Classification (GTDB taxonomy): domain Bacteria; phylum Nitrospirota; class Leptospirillia; order Leptospirillales; family Leptospirillaceae; genus UBA4572. The sequence goes on along the minus strand of JAKAWK010000013.1, from coordinate 21,126 downwards.
CCCCGGCGGGTGAGGACGCCCTTGTCTGGTTCAGAAGGGCGGCCGAACAAGGTCACTCCGAGGCCCAGTATCGTCTGGCCATCCTCCTGCTCGAGGGCCTCATCCGCCCCTCCGATCCCGAATCCGGGATCCATTGGCTCCGGTCGGCGGTTTCCGGAGGACATCCCGGGGCCGCCTTTCGCCTGGGCCTGATCCTTGAGGAAGGAGAACTTGCCGATCCTGACCCCCCTTCAGCCATCGGGCTTTTCCGAATGGCCGCCGAAAAGGGTCTTGTCGAGGCCCAGACTCATCTGGGATCCCTTCTGACGGACGGGCATTTCGGAGAAGCTTTGGTCGAAGAAGGATTCCTGTGGACAGAGAAGGCTGCAGTTTCCGGTTCCTCCGAAGCTCAGCTCAGACTGGGGATGCTTTACCTGGAAGGGAGAGGCACACCACGGAACGAGGCGGAGGGAACCACCTGGATCCGGCGGTCGGCAGAACAAGGACTGGCCGAGGCCCAATGCCGTTTGGGAACAATGCTCCGAACCGGACGGGGAGCAGGACCTGATCCCCGGGAAGCGGCTCTCTGGTTCCGCAAGGCCGCGGAGCAGGATGACTCCGAGGCCCAGTACAACCTTGGAATGATGGCTCTCGAGGGTCAGGGCATTCCCCAGGACCCCACGGAAGCGGCCCTTTGGCTTACAATGGCGGCCGAAACGGGCCATCCCCAGGCCCAGTACATTCTTGGAGTCCTTTACAGAAATGGACGGGGCGTTCCGAAGGATCACGGCCAGGCCGTCGTTTGGTTCAGAAAGGCCGCCAATCAGAGGGTTGTTCAGGCCAAGGAGGCTCTCCGGGACCTTCAGGAAGCCCATCGAACCTGACCTGAAAATCACAAATCAATGTCACAACTCTCTATTTAAACGGGCTTTCCAAAATTGCCTTTTGATCCCGAAGGGCTATAATTGAACAAGGATTGGAAGGAGAATGATCTCTTGCCTTTCTTGAAAAAAATATCGCAGAACCTTTTCAAAAGAGGAGTTTTTCATGAAAAGCCTCAAGATCTCGCTTGCGGTGGTTACTCTTCTCGCACTTTCCTCTCCCGCCTGGGCTACGGACGTGAAGTCCCTGATCAATGAACAGGGCTGTTTTGCCTGTCATTCTGTGGACCAGAAAATGGTCGGACCCTCCTTCAAAATGGTGGCGGACCGCTATCGTGGACAGAAAGGGGCCGAAGAAATGCTGGCCAAGAAGATCATCTCTGGGGGAAATGGCCATTGGGACAAGATCACCGGAGGAATCATCATGCCGCCCCACCCCGGAATGTCCATGGACCAGGCCAAGGAAGTCGCGGACTGGGTTCTGGCAATAAAGTAACACTCCGGCTTTCAATGAAGGAACGTCTCACAAAAAGCCAGGGCTTTCGGGCTCTGGCTTTTTCATAGATTGAAACCCGATTCAAAAAGGAGCCTCAATGACCAAGAAAACCTCCCTGGCCCTCTCCCTGATGGCCATTGTCCTTTTTCTCTCCCTTCCCGCCCTCTCCCGGGCCGACAACCTCCCTCCCCTGACCGGGCCCCAGACGGCCAAAAAATTTGACGAATTCCGAAAGAAAGCCGGAACCGACTTTCTTCTCCCCCAGGTCTTCAAGAATCATCCAGGCGTCACCTTCATGTTTTCCCACGCCAAGGATCTCAATCTGACGGACAAACAGGTTAAACGGCTCAAGATGATCCGCCGAAGGATGATCGACCGCTCCCTCGCCCAGATGAAAAAGATCGAAGCCCTTCGGGCAGCCTATCTGAAGATGGCAGGAACGGCCCAACCCTCAGCCTCCAAAATTCACAAGGATCTCCACGCAATCGCCTGGCTCATGGCCCAGGCGACGGCCGACCATCTGGCCGGACATCTGAGTGCGGCAAAAGTTCTTACAAAAGCCCAGCTGGCCAAACTGTCAACTCTCAAATAGCCAAAGGGGGGCCGATTCCGGCCCCTTTCCTCACCCTGCCAGGAGGGTGCGCAGGCGGTTTCTTCAATTTCCTGTCGTTTTATTCCAGAGATTTTCCACCAACCTTTTGCCAGAGAAGGTTTTTTTCGCTATAGACCTTCGAAACACTGACCACCTCTTGACTTTCCGAATCTGGAAGCTGATAATCAATATTCGATATACGTCGGGCATCATGGATTGTGTATCGCGTCGCAAGTATGCGCCGAATTCGCCGGACCCCAAGGAATTGACCCTGCCAGATGGACTTTCGTCCGACCGCTTGTTCAAGTCTCTGTCCACCCTCCCGGCACTCTGTTGAAAAGAACAGGTCTCTTCGGCGTCCGATCTCCGACCCCCGCATCTCCTTTGCGGAACGGACGCGCCGCGGTGCCACAGGGTCTTTTGAAGACCTTCAACTTCCCCGTGTCGATTCCCGCCGCCACCAATCATGTTAGGCCTATCAGCTAGGAGCAACAATGTCTTTTGAGTCCCTTGGTCTCAACCCGGATCTTCTGCGCGCACTTTCCGACCTTAACCACAACTCTCCCACCCCGATCCAGCGACAGACCATTCCCCCGATCATCGAAGGACGTGACGTTCTGGGAGTTGCCCAGACAGGGTCAGGAAAAACGGGCGGATTTCTTCTTCCGTCCCTGCACAGAAACAAGCGCGCCCAGGGGACCCGGGTTCGCCACCAGATTCTCGTCCTGAGTCCCACCCGCGAGCTGGCCGGACAGATCGAACGCTCGGCCCGGGAATACGGGAAGTACCTCCGGAGCCGGACTGTTCTTCTCGTCGGCGGAACGGACATGCGCCGCCAGATCGACAACCTGAGGCGCCCCTGGGATCTGGCCATTGCGACCCCCGGACGTCTGATCGACCATATGCAACGGGGCACGATCACCCTCTCCCATGTCCACACCATCGTCCTCGACGAGGCCGATCGCATGCTGGACATGGGCTTCCTTCCCGATGTCGAAACCATTCTCAAGGCTCTGCCCGCAGATAGGCAAACCCTTCTTTTCACCGCCACCTTGCCTGCGCGCATCCAGAACCTGACCAAAACCTACCAGAAAGACCCCGTCCTCATCCGTCTTGAGTCATCCGGGGCTCCTCCGGTCTCAATCGACCAGGAGGTTGTCGCCATCGGCCACGGGTCACAGAAATGGGGGCTTCTCAAAACCATCCTCACCGAACCCCAGACCACCGAAGGACAGACCCTGATCTTCACCCGGACTAAGCGGGGGGCTGAAGAACTGTCGGAATCCTTGCTCAGGGAGGGTTTTCCGAGCGATTCCCTTCATGGGGACAAAAGCCAGTCCCAGAGAAATCGGGTCCTCTCCCGTTTCCGGGCTGGCCAGACGCGGATCCTTGTGGCCACGGATGTTGCCGCCAGAGGGCTCGACATCGACACTGTCACCTGCGTAGTCAACTATGACCTTCCCCAATCTCCAGAAGATTATGTCCACCGGATAGGACGAACCGGCCGGGCAGGCCGATCGGGCCGGGCCGTCTCCTTTTGCCATCCCGCAGACAGACCGCTACTTCGGGATATAGAGCGGCTTCTCGGCTCCTCGGTCCCTGTCTCTCCTCTCTCTCCACCTCCCTCCTCTTCGACAAATCGGCCGTTTAGGAGCCCGGGGCCCCGGACAGGACAACGTTCTGACCGGCCGTTTAGAACCGATGACCGGGGAGGGAATTCCCGCCCGGGAGTCCGGTCGCAAACCCGTTCGGAATCCCAGGCTGAGGGCCGCCCGGACTGGAGAAAGGACCGACCCTCTTCCGGTCCCCGAAGGCCGTACGCTTCCACCGGAGCCCGGCCCTTCCGCCAAAGCTCACGACCAGCATCGAACCAGGACGCCTAGGGACCTCTTTCCCCATGGAGTCCCTGCTCATCGGAATCACGACCGATTACGCTCCGGCGGAACCCGGTCGTGACCCCCGGTATTTTCTGAAAAGCTCCTATGTCTCCTATTTCCGGGACGGAGGCGCACGAGTCATCCTCCTACCCTCGATCCATCCCTTTTTCCCCGACGACTGGAACTTTCTGGACGGCGTTGTCCTGTCAGGATCCGGCCCCGACATTCCCCCGCACTTCTATAACGAAGAGAAAACTTGGCTTCCGGGAAACTGGATGGCTGAGGAGCGGGTGAATTTCGAGTTTTCTCTCCTTGGCCTATCCGAACGGAAAGGAATGCCTCTCTTTGGGATCTGCGGGGGATTCCAGACCATGAATGTCTTTCGTGGAGGGACGCTTATCCAGGATCTTGCCACAATGAGGCCCGAAGGAGTGGCCCATCAGGAATCTGAGCATCCGGTGACTCTTGGCCAATATTGGGGAGGACTTGCTGTAAAAGCGGGGGAAATCCGAAATACCAAGGTCCTGGTGAACAGCTTCCATCACCAGGGAGTCAAACGGCTGGGCGAGGGGCTGGAGGTCGAGGCCGTCTCCGGGGATTCACTGGTCGAAGGATTCCGGGATCCGGATCATCCCTTTTTTTCGGGAGTCCAATGGCATCCGGAAAGAATGCCCGCCATGGACCGGTTTAGCCGGATCCTCAGGGATGACTTCCTAAAGGCTTGCCGAGATTACCGGAACAGCCGCCGCTGATCAGTCCGATCCGGGAGGTCGGTCTGATCCTCGACCCTTCCTTGTCCCGGATCGGCCTCGGGATGGAGTCCTTCTGATTTCCTTGACCGTCGTCTTTCGCCCCCTTCGCCACCTTTCGATGGTGCCCGGGGAGATTTTCATGACAGCCTCAGGGTCGAACAATCTCCGTTCGCGGATTCTTCCGTTCCGAATCGATTCAATGCGGAGAACAACAGGGATCTGTCCGCCCGCCACCCACTCCTCGAATTCTGAGGGACGCAATCCCAACTCCCGGCGGACCTCCCTGTCGCTCCAGAGAGAGCGGACCCAGGCGTGGAAATGCTTCTCCTTCCGTCTTTCCTTCAAGACTTCCTGTCGGATCCTGGCCTTTTCCTCCCGCAAAAAAGCCCGAGCCTCCTTGAAGTCCTTCAGGAGCTCCTTCCGGGGAAGACTCACTCCGTGAGCCTCCATCATCCGCTCAACCCCAAGGGCGATCTGCCGGTCCTGTCCGGAGGGGGATAAGATTTTCTCCGGAGGGAGGTCCGAAAGGAGCAGCGCATAGAGCCGCCAGGGATCCCTTGTCAAAAGGGTCAAACGGACCACCGGATCCGTCTCTCTTCCGACTTCCTCAAAAAGAAGATCGGAAAGGACCGGCCTTATCATATCGACCGTCTGGGCGGCGGGAAGGTCAACAATGGCCCCTGACACAGAAACCACGATGGCCATGAGCTGATCCCGGGACAAGCGCTCGGGGTCAAGGCCCAAAGAGGTGAGGGCTAGCTCAACGGAACGGGTCTTGAGCTCTGCGAAAACCTTCTCGAGGAGGGCACCGTCGGAGGGAGACCGGGTGATCCACTCCTCGATCTGGGCAAGCTTTGGAGCGGGAAGCGCGCGTTTTCTGAAGGAGTCAACGATCCACCCATGCCTGAAACCGGAAGATGTTCTTCGGCGCGTCATCGGTCTGGGCCCCCTGGGGAAGCGTCAGAGAACCATTTTCCGGCCCTTTCGAGGGCCCGGAGAACAGGTTCTGACCCCGCGGCCAGCCCTTCGGACACAGCCTCGAACACATCCATGGCCGCCTTCCCGTTCCGGAGCACGAGCAGGCCATCACATCCCGCCTCGAGTGCCGAAAGGGCCGCATTCACCACTCCCTCTTTCGCTACGGCCTTCATGAGCAGGTCATCGGAGAGAACCAGTCCGGAAAATCCGAGACGTTCCCTGAGAAGACCGGTAATGATCCTCCGCGAAAGCGTCGCGGGATATCTTTCATCCCAGGCCGGATAGACGACGTGCGCTGTCATCAGGAGGGGGATCCCCGCGCTGATGGCATACCGGAAAGGCGAAAGTTCCCTATTTTCCAAAGTTTCCCTCTCCGCATGAACGAAGGGAAGATCGAGATGGGAATCGAGATCCGTGGCTCCGTGGCCGGGGAAATGCTTTCCGCAGGGAATGATTCCTTCCTCCTGGAGACCCTGGGCAAAGGCCATGGCCATGGGACCCACCTTGAGAGGATCGGAGGAAAACGAACGGTCACCGATGATCGGATTGGCGTCATTGGAATCCACATCAAGGACAGGAGCAAAATCGATATCGAATCCCATCTCCCGGAGAGCCCGGCCGAGGTCCCGGCCCGCGGTCCTGATCCGTTCCGGATCTTCCATCTCTCCCAGTCTCCGCATGGGGGGCAACTGGGGGACTCCCTCCCGAAGACGGGCCACCCGCCCTCCTTCCTGGTCGACAGCAATCATAACCTGCCCGGAGGGGCAGGCCGCCCTGATCGACAAATTGAGATCCCGAACCTGGGACGGGGTGACGATATTTTCCCGAAAGATCACCACACCTGCGGGATCAATCCTCTGGAGAAAGTCCCGGTCCTCCCTTGTCAGGACCGGACCTGGAAGACTGACCCAGAGAAGAGCTCCAGGACGGAGGCGGCTCACGGAGCCACCAACATTGAACACAGCTTCCGGAATGCCAGGAAGCGATGAGAGATCCTGTTTTTTTCTTCGGGAGCCATGATCCCGAAACTCGCCCGGTACCCGTCGGGAACGAACAGGGGATCATAGCCGAATCCCCCCTCTCCCATGAGGCCGTTTGCAATCCGGCCGGAAACGGACCCCACGGAGGAAGCCATGAGATCTCCGGTCTTGATATCCATGGCCACCAGGACACATACGAAACTTGCCCGTCGGTCGGATCCCGTCCGGCCTTTCATGTTTTTAAGGAGAAGCTCCCTGTTCTGGGCATCAGAAGCTCCCTCACCGGCATATCGGGCGGAGAGAATCCCCGGGGCTCCTGAAAGGGCAGGGACGACCAGTCCCGAATCGTCGGAGATGATCACCCCTTCCACCTTCTCCCTCAAGGCCCCGGCAAAGGTTTCGGCTTTGAGATAGGCATTGACAAAAAAAGTCTTCCCCGACTCAAGAACATTAGGCGAGGGATATTCTGAGGAAAATGCCTGAAGAACCGAAACATTTGGAGGGGCCATCTTCATGAATTCCAGCACCTTGTGGGAATTCCCTGTCCCGAGATAGAGAACGAGACAGGCTTTTTTACCCATCCCAGTTCTCCCTGGCGGAGGCATTATCGCACAAGACCGGGTAGAGGCGCCCATCAGCTCCCTCGACCTCATGGACAGGAAATTCAGAGAGAAACCCCGCCGCCTTGGCATGGCCACCCCCGCCGTACCGGGAAGCGATTTTTGAAAGATCGGGCCCCCCTTCGGTCGCCCGGAGGCTGTAAGAAAAACGGCCATCCTTCCTGAGTGACCAGATCACGACAAAGGGAATCTCCGATTTCATGGCACCCCCGATCTCAGAGGTCAGGAGGGGAGAGTTGACAAAAAAGGCTCTCTCTCCGGAGGAAAATCGTCCCCACACTCCCGTTTCCCGAATGGCTGTCTTGATAAGCATCGACTGGTAACGAAGAATGGTCCTTCCTTCGGCCACGAGTGGATTGTCTGCGGAGAGAGGGCCGTATCCGAGTGTCCGGCAAAGCGTGTCCCATACCTCGAAGTCAAAGGCATAGGAGGCCATGGCCGTCGTCACCTCAAGGGAGAGTGGGAGACTCCAGCGCCATAGGTCCCGGTCCTCGACATAACGGATCAGGTTGGGAACAGGTTCCCCCGGAAAGAATCTCTCCCAAGCGATCATGGCCCCCGACCGGTTCATGTCGAAAAAGATGTCGGGATCCCCGGGATAGAGCGGCTGGATTTTTTCCATGGCACTTTTGTGGTGGTCAAGAAGAACGAGATGATGGGCCTTCTCCCTGAGGCGGGCCATATAATCGGGATCGAAGGAGAGGTCAAGGACGAAAACATCGTGGCCCGACGGAATCTCCGGCATCGCATCCCCGTAATTGTAGGGAATGAAGGAAAGGGGAACCTTTCCGGAAAAACGTTTCCAGGCGGCCCAGGCCGCCCCGAATCCGTCGGAGCAATTCCGGTGGTAAAAAATAGTCACAGGGTATAATGATTCTTGCAAGATGGAGTCGGTTTTGGCAGAACTCATTTCTTCATATTCTCCCTGCCATTCCCGATCCCCTAAACGAAAAGGGTCAGGAAGGCCGCTGGACGGACCGTTCAAGCAAACTGCCGAGACGTTCCCACTCGGCGGTTCTGTCCGACAGTTTTCTTCTGGCGACGGAGAGCTTCGATGAGGCCCGTCGCGCATCCGCCCCTGAGCCTGACGAGACCTCCGTCAGCCGTTTCACCTCTTCTTCAAGCTCCAGAACTTCCTTTTCGACCCAGGAAAGGCGCCTCTCGATTACGCCCGGATCCTCTCCTTCGACAACCGGATTTCCGGAGGGCGAGGGAGAGGTTTTGCCAGAACCTTGAGAGACCGGAACGGAGGCATTCAGGATGCCGTCCCTTTTGGCTCGATAGGTTTCGAACCGGTGGTTCATGAAAAGCCGGATGGAACCGGGGAGGACTTCAATGATATCGGTGGCAATCTTTTCAATGACATAACGGTCGTGGGTGATGAACACCAATGTTCCCCTGTACGCCTCCAGGGCGGTGACAAGCGCCTCCCGTGAGGGAAGGTCAAGATGGTTGGTCGGCTCGTCTAGCAGAAGAAGATTGGCCGGGGCGAGGAGAAGTCTGGCCAGGGCCAACCGGCTCTTTTCTCCCCCCGACAGGACCCCCACCTTCTTGAAGACCTCCTCATGCCGAAAGAGGAAGGCTCCGAGGAGCCCCCGGATCCTGGTCTGGCTTTCGGAATCGGGGGCCACAGATTCCATACTGGCCAGGACGGTGTGGGAGGGATCGAGAATCTCAAGCTGGTGCTGGGAATAATAGGCTGTGGTGACACCGGTCCCGGTCCGGTAGGTCCCCGCATCGGGAACCACCGTCCCTGCCATGATCTTGAGAAGTGTCGACTTTCCGGCCCCATTCGGGCCGATCAGGGCGACCTTCATGCCCCTCCGGAGAACCCAGTCGAAGGGATGAACGATAACCCGGCCGTCATAGGATTTTTCGATTTCCGAAAAGGTTGCGACAATTTCTCCCGAACGCACGGGCGCCGGGAAGGTAAAGCGGACAGTCTTCTCTGCCGCATCCTTTTCCAGACGTTCGATCTTCTCGAGGGCCTTGATCCGGCTTTGAACCTGGGTGGCCTTGGTCGCCTTGGAGCGAAATCGGTCAATAAATTCCTGGGTCTTGGCGATTTCCTCCTCCTGACGCGCGATGGCCGCGTCGAGAGCCAAAGCCCGCCGTTCCTTCTCCGCCAGGTAGGCATCATAATTGCCTGTGAAAACGGTTGCCTTTCCGCCCGACAGCTCAATCACTCCCCCCACCACACCATTCATGAAGGAGCGGTCATGGGAGATCAGGAGAACTGCTCCGGGAAAATCCAGGAGAAATGCTTCCAGCCATTCGATCGACGGAATGTCGAGATGATTGGTCGGTTCGTCAAGAAGAAGGAGATCCGGATTCGTGACAAGGGTCCTGGCCAGGGCCACACGCATCCTCCATCCCCCGGAGAGGTCGGATACACGGGCATTCATCCGGGACTGATCGAAGCCCAGTCCGGCCAGGACCTTTCTCGCCGTCGTTTCCTGCTCGAATCCCCCGAGAAGGGCAAATCGCGCCTGGACCTCTCCGTAGCGATCCAGAACTCGCGTCTCCCCGGCTTCAAGTTTCTTCTCGAGCAGCCGCATTTCCTCCTCAAGACGCATGAGCTCGGCATCGCCGCTCATGACGCACCCGACGGAGGTCATCTCTCCTTCGATGACGACTTCCTGGGGAAGATATCCGACCCGGTATCCGGGAGGCATGCTGACGACTCCATCGTCGGGTTCCAGCACCCCGGCCAGAATTCTCATCAGGGAAGACTTTCCTGCGCCGTTCGGACCGACAAGGGCCATCCGTTCCCGGAGTGAAATCCGGAGAGAAAGATCGGAAAATAGCGTTTTTGTGGGATAGTGCTTGGAAATTCCCGAGAGGGTGATCATGATTTTTCCGGAGCGGCCTGGACAGGATTGTCCGGCCTCCCCTTCAGTGGCTTCCTGAGATTGGGACGGGGCATTTCAGAGGTCCTCTTTGGTTCTCTTCGGGTATCCGCCGGGCCTTTCGCGGAATAGAACGGTTGCGGCATGGACATGCGGAGGTAATTTTCAGACATCAGATCAAATCATACCGGACTTTGCGGCTGAGAACAAGTCCTTGGCCCCGTTCAAAGAGTGATCGTCTCCGAAACCCCCTCTCCCCAAGGGTTGTGGAGCTTCCTTCCTTCTCCCCGGAGATTTTCAGCCAGAACAACGGCGGGGGGACGGCGTCCTTCATCCAGCCTGTACCGGGGAAGGGCCGGTCCCAGCATCCGGGCAAACTCGTCGATTCCTCCTTCCAGGTTCCGGACAATCGGGAACCCGTTCTGAATAAGCAGGTAGCAGGCCAGGAGGGACCGTATTCCGGTGTGACAGTAAACGATGACCTGTCGATCCTTGGGGATCCTGTCGAGATTGGTAGGCAGGCGGGACAAGGGGATGTGGATGGCCCCGGGAAACCGGACAAACCGGTATTCCCACTCCTCCCGGACGTCAAGGAGAACGCACCCGGAACCTGCCATCTCCTCCCCGTTCTTACCGGAAAGGATTTCTCTCAGCTCCTGACAGTTAATCCTGGCATCGGTCCGGCCAAGGAGGGACTCGAAGTCCCGGATCCTCTTTCTCTGGGCCTCATCCGAGAGAGACGAGCCGTCTCTGGAGGTCGACAATTTCTGAGATTCCCTTCCAGGCCAGATCCAGGAGGCGGTCCATGTCTTTCCTGGAAAAGGAGCGGTGTTCGGCTGTCCCCTGCACCTCGACCAGCTCCCCCCGTCCGGTCATGACCACATTCATGTCCACATCGGCTGTCGAATCTTCCGTATAACATAGATCAAGACAGGGCTCTCCTTCCACGATGCCCACGGAAACAGCCGCGAGATAGTCCTTGAGAGGGATTCCTCCGATGACTCCCGCCTTTTTCAGATTGGTGAAGGCCAGAGCCAAGGCCACAAAGGCTCCTCCAATCGAGGCACACCGCGTTCCCCCATCGGCCTGGATTACATCGCAGTCCACTGTCGCCGTCCGGACTCCCATCCCCTCGAAGTCCACCACCGACCGAAGACTCCGCCCGATCAGGCGCTGGATTTCCTGGGTTCGTCCGCTCTGCTTGCCGCGGGCCGCCTCCCTCGGGGATCGCTCGTGAGTGGATCTTGGCAGCATTCCGTACTCGGCCGTCACCCAGCCACGGCCCTGATCCTTGAGAAACGGCGGGACCTTCTCCTCCATGCTGACAGTGGCGAGGACATGGGTGAATCCCATCTTGACGAGGGCCGATCCTTCGGCATATCTGTTTGGTGCGGGCTCGATGACAAGCGCCCTCAACTGATCCTGATTTCTTCCGTCACTTCTCACTCAGACCTCCCTGACTGTAAATCATGGAAATATCACCCGAATTGATGGTTACCTCATGGATATTCTCGATATTTCTTCCCAGAAGATGTTGGCCGACACGCTGGAATCGCTCACGACCATCAGTCACCAGATAGGAGACATGCCCCCTTCCCTTCCGCTCCGTAATGGTAAGGGCATCGACTTCCGATTGTGCAAGCTCGAGCCCCGGATCGATGAAGGCCATCTCGGGAAAGAGGCGGGTCAGGAGAGGAAGGAGGGGAGGATAATGGGTGCACCCCAGGATGACGGTATCGACTCCGGAGGTCCGGCTCTCCAGAAATACGGAGAGGTATTCCCTGGCAATACGCTCCGGGATATCCCCGTCGATCCACCCTTCCTCCACCATGGGAGCAAAAAGGGGACAGGCAACTCCGAGAACCTCCGGCTTCCCCCCTGAAAGGCGTCGCAGCACGGTCGGATAAGCGCCGCTCTGAATTGTTCCTTCCGTCCCTAGAACCCCGATCCGTCCCGTTCTCGTTCTGGACAGGGCCGCGCGTGCCCCCGCCTCCACCATGCCGACAACCCTCACGGGAGAACAGAACTCGACGAGGTCATCAAGGGCCTGGCTGGAAACGGTAAAACATGCGGCCACAAGGGTCTTCGGCCGGAACGTCATCAGGGTGGCGGCATCCTCTAAGGCAAATCTCCGGATGGTCTCCCGAGACTTTGCCCCGTAGGGAAAGCGGGCCATGTCGCCTAAATAGATAAAATCATCCTGGGGGAATCGGTCGAGAAAATGTCGAAGGACGGACAGCCCGCCCATCCCGGAGTCGAAGAGGGCAAATCCGGGCGAAAAAGTCTCGGTATCCTTTGGAAAATTGTACAAAAAACCTCCCTTAAATATCCGGCATCGGCCGATAGGACATCCCCCTCACACGGCGGAGCCTTCACATTGGGGAGATTATGGCACAAAAACATCTTAGACCCAAAAAAAAGGGGGACATTAAGTCCCCCCTCATCCTTACAGGATTTCTGGTCCCTTCAAAAAGGGATCATTTACGAGCTCGAGCCCGGATCGAGCTTTTCGTCCCCTCCGTCATCCCGTCATTCGACGTTGATTTCGACGGCAAGGGGTTTCGCCTCCGCCAGCTTTTCGATCCGGACTGTCAGAACCCCGTCTTTCATGTTGGCGGAGATCTTTTTGGGGTCGGCATCCTCGGGAAGGGTGAATGACCGCAAAAATGCCCCATACTCTCTTTCAACCCGATGATACCTGACACCGGTTTTTTCGGTATTCCGCGTTCTCTCTCCGGAGATGGTCAGAATACCGTTTTCGATCACAACCTTGACCGCTTCTTTTTGAACTTCAGGCAATTCGGCCTTGACGACATAGGCTCCTTCTTCTTCCGAGATATCAACACTCGGAGCCCATTCGACGGCTTTTCTTGCCTCTCTCTCCTCCAAACGGGCCTCCGGACTCCGGAGCATAAAAGGGGTAAAACGGCGGGCAAGATCGTCGAACTCCTTGACCGGATCCCAACGCAGTAGACTGGCCATGGCTTTCTCCTTTTTCGAGGCCGGGCGGAAACCCGGCAACAGTGATTGTCCTTGATGTTTCATCGTCTGTGTTTCCTTTCAATTCAAAATATATCTTCCTTTTTAGGCCTGTCAAGGCGCAGGCCCGTTTCATTCGGCCCTTCTCCAAGTCACCCATCGGACCCCGGCCTCACCTGCCCGGTCGGAGATATCCGAGATCGTGCCAGGCGGAATTTCCCCCAGAGCATATGGCCCGAAAGAGAGCCGGATCAGATGAAGGACCTGGTATCCATACCAGGCCAGGAAGTTTCGTATCTCTCTATTTCGTCCCTCAGAAAGGCAGACGTGAATCCATTCCGAGCGGAGGGATCTCCGTTCCGGAAAGACCTCGATTTTCCCGTATCCGGGAGCCTCCCCCGCCCTCCCGGAAAAAAATAGCGTCTGATGCTCTCCCCGGAGTACCGGAGAGATCTGAACCCTGTAGATCCGGAGAACGCGTGAGGAGGGATCGAGAAAATCACTGAAGAGTTCAGGAAAGTTTGTCAGGAGAATCAATCCCGCCGAGGCCTGGTCAAGACGCCCGATCGGCCGGATAGACCCGTAACCCGGAGCTCCCCATGGACCCGCCCTGATAAGATCCCCGATTACGGGACGGCCCCGGGGATCAGTCCGGGTGACCAGAATTCCTCTGGGCTTGTTCAGGGCCAGAAGCAGCGGAGGAGGGGGAACAAGAGGTTGGCCGTCGAGAAAGAAAGGGGGCAGAATCATGCATTCCGGCCGAGAGCCGGGGGAGGAAACGGGTCGATCGAAAACGACAGGCCGGGCTTTTAGAGTGAGACGGCCGGCAGAGATCCATTCAAGGACCTCGCGGCGAGAGGCCAGCCCCGCCTTCGATAACCAGCGATCCGGAGTATGAATCATTTAAATTGATTAAAATCCTTATAAATCAACGACCTCGGCGTTTTGTGATGGTGGTCACAAAACGAAAAAAAACATTTCTTTCTATATCAACATATTAGCATCAAATAACATTTTTCTTGACCTCAGACAAGTCAGGAGCTATACTAGGCATGTCAGTCGTTCCTGCCATCGAATCAGGATTTATTCACACTTCCGTGGGGCCATGCACCCCGCAGGGAGCGCCGGAATCCGGTCGGATCACCGGCTCGATGGAGGCCCAGGCATGATTTCTCTTCCCAAGTTCGGGGGGAGATGGTCAAGCCGGCGCGGGAGCGGATCAGCTACCCTCATCAGGAGGTTGCGCATTGAACTGGATGATCCATCAATCCGTGGCTTGGTGCCTGAGTGCTCATCTTCTCTCTCCAACTGTTCCCTATTCGCACCTCATTACACAAATTTCCTGCAAACATCACATCAATCCCGTTCTCGTGGCCGGGATCGTCGCTCAGGAATCGAGCTTCGATCCGAGAAAAAGCCGCTTTGAAGAACGCATTCATGATGTCTCGCTGGGTCTGATGCAGATTACGACCCGGACAGCCCGCTGGATGGGGCTCCGAGGGTCGGTCAACAAACTTTACGACCCCTCAGTGAATCTGACCTATGGAGTGCGATATCTCTCCTGGCTCCTGCAAAAGCACCCTTACGGGGCCGATGCCGTGGCCGCCTACAATGCCGGAAGACCCCGGTGGCGTCACGGGGGATATGTGAACAGCCAGGGAGCCCACTCCGTAGAACGCTATGTCGTCCGCGTCATCAGCTGGGCAAGACATTTCCGCCTTCAGTCCCGACGGGAAGAGCGGGAATTGGTCGCCCTCGAAAAACGTCAGCGGAAACGAGGCCTAGGGACCCTTGACAACCGGCTTCTGGCCTGGTTTGATTGGCCCCCCGGAACCCTTTATCCGGATGTTGGTCGGCTGCCGCACTAGATGCCTGTTTCGATAGTTGAAGTAGTGCTCCGCATTGACGATGACACTGTCTGCCCGGCCGGCTAGCTTTTTGTGCTGAAGGGCCTTGTACATGAGGGTCATGCCGGCCAGAACGACCAGTCCGCCGATGGTCAGGGCCACGGCTCCCCTGACCGGATGGCGGATTCCAAGTCCGAGGGAGATCGAGACACCTCCCAGCGCAATCACAATGGTTGACAGAAGAACCAGGACAAGAAGGGTCAAGGCACAACTCCTTTTGATCAGCGTGGTCAGGGCCGGTGGTCCGGAAAACCCGGTGGCATTTCCCTCTTCGCATCCAAACCCGCCTACAGGATAGACCGAATTTTTCAAAAGGGCAATTTGGGCCTTGTTAATCGGCCCCATTACCATCTTCCAGGGACTGGTTTCCGAACAGTCCTTCCTGATTTCCCATCTTGTGGCGGGGATAACCGGACAACCTGAAGATCAGGCCTCCTTAGTCGGCCCCCATGCACCAGGGTCGGCAGATATTTTCAAAAGGGTCATGAAGAGAACAGGAGTCTTTAATTTAGCATAACTCGCCTCATGGCAATGGAAAATCGATAGGAAACAAATTCGGAGACGGGAATCCGGGATTTAATCCGGCTCTTTTTTCGGAAGCTGAACTTTGGGAGGGTCGTGGCATTGCCGCAAGAGGTCTCCGCCCGGTTTGGAGGGAGAGGACGATCTCCCGCCCATTCCCATAGAAAATCCGGTCGAAAACGAAAAATTCCCTTCTTTGAAAAAGGGCTGGACGAAACCGTCCCAGCCCTTTTTCATTTCCGTGCAAGCCTTGTTACCGTTAACGGGGATTGTCGCTACCGACTTTTGGGAAATTTCCCTTTTTCATCGGAGATCACAATCTCCACTCTCCGGTTTTGTTGTCTTCCGGCAGTCGTCTTGTTTGAAGCGACTGGATAGTCTTCCCCAAATCCCTTGGTGACGATACGCTGGGAATCGATGCCCTTGTCGACCAGGGCATCCCTGACCGCCTCGGCCCGTTTTTCGGATAGGGTATTGTTGTAGTCACGAGAGCCCGTGTTGTCGGTATACCCTTCGATCATGACATTCCTGTGCGGATCCCCCTTCATGAAATCCGCCAGCTTGTCGATATTTTTAATTCCTCCAGGCTTGATTGAGGCCTTGTTGACCCCGAAAAGGACGCTTCCTAATGTCAGAACAAGCCCGCGATTAGTTTCCCGCGCCTTGAGGTTGGCCAACTGAGCCTTCAGACGGGCAATCTTTTCCTGGTTTGCTTCTAGCTGGAGCTGGTCCCTCCGGGAACCCGCCTTTTTGATTTCTGCCTGAATTCTGTCGGTTTCGGCTTTTTCTTTGGCAATGGCGATATGTTTCCTGACCATGTAGGCGTAATGATCGACATCTGATGCCGGGGCACCATTCTTTTGCAAGGTTGCGGCCTTGTCCAGTTCTGAAGAAGCCTTCTGAATCTGTTCAGGAGCGGATTGCATCACGCTGGGGTCCTGACGGACGGCGTCATATTCAAGCCTGGCTCTGTCCAGCCGGGAATTGTGGGGTGGTGCGCTCGCGCATCCCAAGAAAAGGGAGAAAGCAAAAACGGAAAGGGCGAGGCCGCCCAAACGTATTTTTGAGGACATTTTGGTAGCTCCTTCTGCAAAAGGTTGAAATTTTTAATTGGGCATGCCAAACGGCTCTCCGGAGGATGAACCGGAGGGATTTTCTTTATTGTTGATCTCGTTCTGAAGAGACTGGAGACTTTTGTTCAGTTGGGTCTCGGCCTCTTTCGTCTTGGCAGTCTGGGTCTTGGCCAATGCCAGCTCCGCATCCACTCGGGCCTCATTCGCCAGGTGGCGACTGCTCTTGTAGTCGCCCTGTTTCATTTTTTCTTGGGCTTCCTTGAGCTTTGTCTGGGCTGCGATTAGATCAAACGCGTCATAATTGCGCGTTCCTGCCCGATCGGCCTGCTCAACCATCATCTTGGCACGGATAATCGAATTGTCAGGGTTTGGCCCCCCACTCGCGCAACCTCCCAAAACAATAGTCGCGCCTGCTAGGGCAAGGCCCATGAGGGTTCCAGGAGCACGCTTCAATCCAGGGTTCATCTTGCACCTCCTTAAGATTGTCAAAATTCATAAAGAAAATGGAGAATTTGTGGGGGTCGGTGATTCCTTACTCCCGCAAAACTCTTTCCTGACGGGGACAGAATGTCTTCCGAAAAAGATTTCACCAGCATCCGACGGATCCGACCCATAATATGGATCATATCACATTAATAAAATTTTATTTTTTTATTGTATATATATCAACTTATAATATTATATAAATAATTACTCAATAATAAATAATGATTGACAAGGCTCCTCATCCTTCTGCAGGACTGGGAGCTGAAGGAGGGGGAATGGCGAAGGCCTTCCACAATTTTCGGACCCCCGCAATCCAACGAATTCCCCTGCCGCCTGATCCGGATTTCTCACGAAGGGCAAGTTTCCGTGAATGAGTCAGAAGGAAGGCGCACAAACGGCTCCTCTCGCGAGAAAAAAATCCGAAGTGGAGAGGGCTGGTGAAGCGGGAGGTTGTATGAGACTTTGGCAAAATGAGCGCCGAGTTTGAATTCAAACCCTCCGCGAAAGATCCTGGGTTTCAGGATGAAAAACCTGTGGGGAGGGGGTAAAAGGTTGCCCAGGAAGACCGGGTTCCGGATCCGAGCCCAATTGAGGGGAGCGATGGCCAAGACATTCGCAGGGAAGGGGTGAGTTGGCTCAGGTAAGACCGCAGGGTGCGATTCTGCGGTCTTAAAGTCCGGCGAACCGGAGTGCCAACAGAAATGTCGGGAGAGGGAATGAAGGAGGATCAAAAGGGTAGGCAGGCCACTCCTTATTTTTCTTCCCCTCTTCCCCTTTTGACACGGGTTTTCTCCCTTTCCCGAACCCCCTTCCTGTGTTATCCTCGACAAATGAAGAGTTCCTTTCTGTCACCAGCAGGGCACGGTCTCCGATCAACAGGCCAGTCTGAGGAGGTATTGCATGGATCTGAACAGACACTATCCAAGAAGTCCCGTCGATCGACTCCATGGAATCGACCATCTCAAGAGGATCATCGACAAAGCCCGGGCCCACAACGCCGGGACCTTGGGGGAATACAAATACAACTGTGCCCTCGACCAGATCTTCCTTGGGCACATCGGGATTTCTGCCGAGGATTTTGCCAGGATTGTCCAGACACACTCATCCGATGAAACCGTTTATGCCGAGCTCTGGAAAAGATTTTCCAAGGCCCTCTCTCCTGACGCGGTCGAGGCCTTCAACAAGGTTTACGAATCAGCCGCTCCGGACACACCGGAGAAAAAGGCCTGGTTTACCTCCGTTCTCCAGGGCCTCGATCCCTCCCGGACCGACATCACCACTTGGGTCAGGCTCCTCGACCTCGAAGAAAAGCGCCAGGTTCCCGTTTTGAAATAATCTGGGGAAGAAGGATTGATCGTCCCTCTCCCCCTCCCCATGCCTCCGGACGGTCGAATCCACCGATTTTCACCTTGCAAAAGGGAGCCCGACCATGGTTTTTCGTTTTTCCCGAACCTCGCTTCTCGGACAATGCCTCCTTTTTATCCTCTTCACAACGTTCGTTCCCGCTCCTCTGTTTTCACAAGCGGCCTCAACCCCGGCAAAGGTGGCCCAGCCTCCCCTGAAACTGGCCATCACTCCCCATATCCACCATTTCAAAAACGGCCTGACCCTAGTCACGGTCAACGATCCCTATAGCCCGACCCTGACCTTCCAGATCTGGTATCGTGTGGGCTCCCGGAACGAACACCGGGGCCGAACCGGGATTTCCCATTTCAACGAACACATGATGTTCACCGGAACCAAAAAGTTTCCCCACGGAAAACTCGATACCTTGATCAATGGGGTGGGGGGACAGCTGAACGCCTTTACGGACTATGACTTTACTGCCTACTTCGAGAATGTTGCCCCTGACAAGATCAATCTGCCCCTGGCCATCGAATCCGACCGGATGACCCACCTTCTTCTCTCCCCCGACCAGGTGGAACGGGAACGAAACATCGTCCTTGAAGAACGCAGGAACGATTATGATGATCCGACCCAGAAGCTTGTCGAGAAAGTCTATGCGACGGCCTATGCCGTCCATCCCTACCATAACCCCGTCATAGGTTGGGAAAGGGATATAAAGCACACGACCCGGGGGGATATCCGGAATTATTACCGGGCCCATTACATGCCGAATAACGCAACCATCGTGGTCGTGGGCCCGATCGACGAACAAAGGCTCATCGCCAAAGTCGAAAAATATTTCGGTCCCATTTCCCCGGGACATATTGCCAAAAGCCGGATTCCGCCAGAACCCCGTCAGCACCGACTCCGGATGACCATCGTCAGAAAGCCGGCCATGCTCCCCATCACCATGATGGCCTTTCATACGCCCAACTTCCGGAGCCCTGACGCCATGAGGCTCGTCGTCTTGGCCCAGGTCCTCTCAGGAGGGCGGACCTCCCTCCTCTACCAGGACATGATCTATCGCCACCCGGTGGCCGTAGATGCCGAAGGGTCCTACGACCCGATGACGGCCGATCCCGGACTGTTTTATTTCTATGCCCAGGGATTGCCGAAAACCTCTCCTCCCATCCTGAGAAAACGCCTCGATGCCGTGATCCGGCAGGTGAGATCCTCATTGGTCTCGCCGGAACTCCTCAATTCCGCCAAAAAACAGATCCTGACCCAATTCGTCATGAACCAGGAGTCGGCCTTCGGAATGGGCATGATGCTGGGCATGATGTCCGCCGACCGGATTCCCCTGTCCTATCTCACGGACTACGTCCGGAATATTCAGGCTGTTTCGGCCGAGGATGTCAGGCGTGTGGCCAGAAAATATCTTCGGACCAGCAATGAAACTGTGGGCTATCTATTTCCGACAGGCCCCGTAAGTCGTCCTTCCTTTTCACGCCCGGGCAGGATCGTCCGATAGAACACAGAAAGGAGAATCCCATTTTTCGGGAGACCTTTCATTAAAGGAGACTCAAATGGCCCCTTGGCAATTCCCGACGAACCTCCGACATTCTCCGCGTATTTTTCTGTCCGCCCTGCTTTTTCTGGCTTCCTGCGCCCATGCTCCCTCATCCGGGACCAGTGCCGGGGAACACCCCGAAACGGCCAAAACCTCCACCATCGCCAGCTATCCCGTTCCGGCGATGCACACGAAAATTTATTCGACAACACTCCCGAATGGACTGGAAGTCTATGTGGTTCCCCGTCCTGACCTTCCATTGATCTCATTTCGGATCGGATTGAGAGCCGGGTCGGCGGAAGATCCTCCTGGAAAAGGAGGAACGGCATCCCTTGCTGCAAGTCTTCTTGAACGTGGGACGAAATCCCATGATGCCCTCTCGATTTTCCGGACGATCGACAGTTCCGGCGGGTCCCTTGAGGCCTCAGCCGGCAGGGACATGACCACTGTCTCCGGCGACAGCCTCTCCACGGAGACACCGGTTCTTCTCTCCCTCGCCTCGGAGATGATCGCCGATCCGACCTTCCCCCAGGCTGAGTTCGACCAGAAAAAAGCCAACTATGTCGCCTCCCTGATCGATGCGGAAAGCCATCCCGGTCCGCGGGGGACCAATCTTTTTTACCGTCTTCTCTTTGGCCATGGACCCTATGGCCACCCAGCCACGGGGACAGCCGCCTCCGTCAAGGGAATCACCCGCCAGGACCTGGTCGATTTCATCTCCGTCCACTATCGGCCTGATCGCTCGGTCCTGGTTCTGGCCGGCGACCTGACCCCGTCGGAGGGATTTGACCTGGCCAAACGCTACTTCGGAAAATGGAGCCCGATATCCAAGATTGGGGTCCCCCCGAACCGTCCCTCCTCTCTTTCACCCCAGGGGGGAGTCTATCTGATCGACAAACCTGAACTCCGGCAATCGACCGTCTTCTACGGAACCGAGGGAATTGCCCGGGAGAATCCCTCCTTCTACAATGCCCTCGTCTTCAACATGATTCTCGGGGCCACCAATACCTCCACTTTAAACCGGGTCATCCGGCAAAAGATGGGACTTGTCTACTACATTCATACCGGCCTCGACGCCGAACGCTATCCTGGGCCATTTCTGGTCAATTTCCAGACCCATGCCCCCAATACCGCAAAAGTTATCAAGGCAATGGATTCCGTTCTTGACAAGGCGACAAAGACCCCGCCCTCCCCGGAAAAGGTTGAGTCGGTCAAGAATGAACTGGTCGGAGGCTTCCCCTTCCTGATGAACACCACAT
>JAKAWK010000112.1 GCA_021827365.1 Nitrospirota bacterium | reverse complement strand
CTCGTATTGGGACTTCTGGCCTTCCTGGAACGAAGCGGCATGACGCTTGGGCAGGATCCAGACCTCGAAGGGAAAGCGGGAGGCAAAGGGAGTGATCGCCACAAACTCCTGGTTCTCCGCGACGAGACGTGAGCCGTCCATGACCTCCTGACGGATGATGTCGCAGAAAATGCAGCGTTCCTTCTCCTCGAAATGGGTCTTGGCTCCGACCATCTCCTCGATCACTACCGTCGGGATGACGGGAAGGGCGATGAGCTGGCTGTGGCTGTGCTCCAGGGAGGCTCCGGCCGGTTCCCCGTAGTTCTTGAAAATCATGATATACCGGAACCGGGCGTCCTTCTTGAGATCGAGAATCCTGTCCCGGTAGGCCCAGAGGACATCCTCGAACTCTTTTTCGGAAAAGTTCGCCAGGGTCTTCCGGTGTTCGGGGGTCTCGATGATCACCTCATGGGCCCCGATCCCGTTCATCTTGTCATAGAGCCCCACCCCCTCCCGGTCGAGACTCCCCTCGACCATGAGCGCCGGAAACTTGTTGGGAACGACCCGGAGGGTCCAGCCCGGAGTGTTGGGGAGGCTTCCCTGGACGCGGTAGGCCAGAACCTCGGGGGGCGTCTTGTCCTCCTGGCCTGCGCAGAGGGGGCAGACCTGATAGCGGTATTCGTTCTTGAAGGTCTTGTAGTCCACAGGGCGTCGGCTCCGGGCCGTGGAGATGATCACCCAGCGACCGACGATGGGATCCTTTCTGAGATCAGGCATGGGGCTGGCTCCTTGAATCAGGTCCCGTAAATATTGTAATACTGGCCTCTCCCCCCAGGAGGCGGGCCATGGGAATACCATGGATGAAAAGGGTTCCCTGGAAGGTCCGTTCAAGGCCCGATTCCGACAGGGAGACCGTCTCGATCGGGGCGTGGATCAGGCGGACGACTCCGGAAAGCCGGGCCAGAAAGGCGGTCTTCGACCAGGAATCCTCCCCCCTGTACCAGCCAATCTCCCCGTGTTCCCAGGGCTCGTCCCAGAGAAAGGGATCCTTCCGTCCGTCCACACGGATCGTGCGGCCGGAATCATGGCCGGCTAGCAGCGTGAGGGGCAGCTCGAAAAAGAGGGCCCATTCCTTCCATGAATCAGGCAAATCCGTCAATCCGGGGGAGGAAAGGGACCATGTGACGGAAAAATGGTCCTCGGAGAAGCGGTAGGACTTCGACAGAAGGAAAGGAATTCCCGCCACCTCGCCCGCTCCTTCCATCTGGAGCTTGCCGTCCGGTCCGGAGACAACGCGGTAGGGAGTCCGGCCCATGTCGGGCGACAGGGCCGATCCGTCGAGAAGTCCCGGAGCGGGGGTCCCTATGGGCGCAAAGCCCTCGGCAAAGCCCCGGCGGGGACGACGGTCGTAGATGATCCCCTCCATGGCCTGGCCTATGTCGCCGACCGGCCGGTCATGGATCGAGGCGATTCCCCCCTGGCCTGCGGTGGCCTCCTCCCTTTTCTTTTGGTCCTCCCGGTGGCGGATGTGGTAGGCCTCCTCCTGGCGGGTCAGGGTGTTGGTCAGGTGAAATCCTGTGATCCGGTCGTCCCATTCGAGAACGCTTCCGCCATATCGGGGAGTGATCCAGAGATTGTAGGAGCGTTGCCGGACGAAGAACTCTCTTGTCCCGTCCGCGTCGAAATCTCCTTCGAGAAATGCCGGCACAGGAAGCTTTCCCTCGGATTCCATGCGCCCTTCGGCCAGGAGAAGGTTGGCGAAGGCCTCGTGGCGGAGATTGGACAGATAGATTCCCCCGAAAAGCCCGTGCCAGTAAACATCGTTTCCCTGGGCCTTGAGGTAGGGGGACAAAATCCCGTCCGGAGGCTCCGAGGAGGGCCAGGCCTCCCTCAGGAAGGCTCCCGTCAGGAGCATCCGGTGGTAGAGGCGATGGACATCAGGATATTTGACCAGGAAGTTCTCGAAGATCCCTCCCCGGAAGAGGACCCTCATGTCGGGATCGGCCCCTTCCCGCTCCCACTTCAGGGACCACTCGTGAAAGGCATGGCTGATCCGGGCCGGCAGGGCCCACTCCATCATTTCGGTGTAGGAGGCATTGGGAAGGACGGCGATGCCGGTGGGAGTCCGGTCGGCCACCACCTCCCCCATGGAGGCCACCCGGAGCCATCCCGACTGGTCCTTTAGCATGGAAAAGAGATGCTCGAGGTATTTTTCCTCCCAGACCCAGCGGTAGGTCTCGGGCCAGATACCGAACTTTTCCCCGTCGTCGGCATAGGTGAGGACCCGCCCTCCCCGGGCCCGCCGGTCGAGGAAGGACAGGAGCTGGTCGACTGGACGGAAGGGAATCAGGTACCGAAGCTCCTTGGATATCGGAAAGATCCGGAGGGGCGCCCCCTCCCAGGGAACGGTGTAGTAGCCGTGAAGGTCCTCGTCATCAATGCCGGCCAGATGAAAATGATGATCGTCCAGGGGCGCATAGGTCAGCCCCAGGGGAAAAAGTCTCGCTGGCAGATCCGTCTCCCACACCCGTTCGGCCAGCCAGAATCCTTCCCCTGAACTTCCGAGCCTCGTCTCGAGGTGGCGCCGCATGAGTTCGACCTGGCGCCGCTGGTCGGCCGACCGGAGCCAGCAGAAGATCGGCTCGTAGAATCCTCCCCCGATGACCTCCGCCTGACCGCGCTCCACCATTTTTTTGAGCCGGTCCAGGAAGGACGGCTCGTTCGCCTCGATCCACTCCAGAAGGGGTCCGGTATAATGGAGGGAGGCATGGATGGTCTCGTACTGCCACAAAAGATCGAGGGTGGGCCGGTAGCACCGGTCGAAGGATTCCCGGAAGACATGGGAAAAATTTCCTGCCGGCTGGTGGTTGTGCAGGACAAAGACCATCATTGCCCGCCGGTCCCCGTCCGGACCCGCCTTTATAAATTCCATCTCACAGCCTCCAGATCGATTTGACAAACTGTTCGTCGGGAACCTGGATCGACAGGGTGTGGCCCCGGGGACACTGGTCGACCATCGTCTCTCCCTCGTAGAGCTCGAACAGGGCCCCGAGCCACTCCCCGGGTTCAAGACCCAAGATCCGGTATGGGATGGCGATTTCCCCGATCTTTTTAAATCCCCACCGGGCCTTTCCCCCCTCCGTTCCCTCAAGAGGGATCTCTGCCGTTCCGGGGGCAAGCGGACAGCGGATCTTTGTTTCCCGATGGTCGAGAAACCGGAGGACAAGGGTGGCATCGTGCCGCTCTTCATGCCGGTAGTTCTCGTCGAAGTCCACCCGGATGTAAAGGGTCTCCTCGTCAAAGCCGTAATAGATGGCCGCTAGCGGAGTATCCCGGAGATACATGGAGCCCTGGAGCTTGTGGTTGTCGAAGAATCCGGCCCCGGTCCATTCAAAATAATGGGTGACCTCTCCGTCGATGATCGGCCTGATAAAGTCCACCGGAAGGGTGACCCCCGTCCCCATCTCCGTCTCCCGGATGGGCTCGTTTAAAAGAATGGGAGGGGAAAGTCCCAGGATCCGGTAGACGTTCTGCTGGTGGACACGGAAAAGGCGGTCGAACTCGGGGGACTGGAGGCTCTTGAAATCGTCCCCGTACCACCAGAACCAGTCGGAGCCTTCGGCGGCGAAGAGTTCCCGGCGGGCCCGCTCGACCGTTTCCCCGGGCATCTTTTTCCCCAGGTCCCCCTTCGTCGCCTCCGCAAAGGCCATCCGGGTCTCCTGGAGAAAATTCCATCCCTTGTTGTCCTCGGGGTGGCCGATCCAGATTTTGAAGTCGTGGTTGATCCAGGATCCCGTGGCAAGCTTGTCGATCGGCCTGGCCGTCGTTTGCGAAAGGCTTCCCGAGATGGTCTCGGTCCGGAGGAAGGAGTGGGCGGAGAGCCTTTCGAAGACCGTTTTCAGAAAGTGGAACCCTCCATCGGCATAGGCTTCCCAGGGATTTTCCCCGTCGAGGATGATCGGGATCGTGGCATTTCGGCCGGCGGCCTCTTCCCGCTTCGCGATCTGCTCCATGAGTCCAAGAAGGTCTGAGGCCGCCTCCGTCCCGTTGTACCGGGCATAGGCGAATCCGATCCGGTCCGACAGATTCCGGTCCCGGAAGACCATCCTGACCTTCGCCCCGTCAATGGTGACCTCGTAAGGTTCGTACAGGCTCCCCTCCTTGAGATTGGCCATCTCCCGGGAGATGAAGAGGATGTCCTCGTCAGAGGCCATCCACTGGAGCCCTGCATCCTGGGCGATCCGGACCACCTCCGGAGAGACCGATCCTTCGGAGGGCCACATCCCCTTCGGACGAAGGCCGAAGACCTCCTCGTGTCGCCTCAGGGCGTTTTCGACCTGGAGGGCGGCATCTTCCGGCCAGGCGAATTCTTCGGGAAGGGAGAGATTGGGGTGGGCCCTTCGGGCCGTCTTCGACGAGATCAGAAGGGGAAGGATGGGATGGAAGTAGGGGGAGGTCGAGATCTCGATCCGCCCTTCCTGCGCCAGGGAACGGTAGAGAGGCACCAGTTCCTTCAGGATCGTCCGCTGGAGATCGAACAGGGCCTTCTTGTCGGTCTCCGTGAAGTTTGCTCCCTGTCCGATCCACTGTTCGACCTCCGGATGGCGAGCCCGGGCGGCATACCCGAACCAGGTGAGGTTGAACCACATCTGGAGGTCCAGAAAGTCCTGGACATTCATCTGGGAAACCACACGCCCGAAATCGGCATCCTTCACCGGCTGCTTTGACTGGACCTTCTGCCACAGGAAAAGGTACCGCGGGTACGGCTTGATCATGGTTTCGTAGGCGCAGGAGAAAAAGTTCCTGGCCAGGAAGATTTTGTCGCCGTTGTCGAGGTCGGTGGCAGGCTTGAGGGAGAGCTCCTGGTAGGAGTCCACCACCTGCCCCTCCCCCAGGGCCAGGATCTGGTCGAGCAGAATCGGGACGATATTCACCGTCTGGCGGATTTTCGGAAAGAGGCCCGCCATGTGGGGAATGTCGTAGTACCCCCGGACGCCGTGGAGACGGACCCAGGGCAGAACCATCTCGTTGGTCAGGGGATCGAAGTAGGAGGGCTGGTGCATGTGCCAGACAAACAGAACATTCGCGTTCAAAAGGAGTCCCTTTCAGTGGGTCTTATTCCCGGTTCTCCCGGATCCACCGTTCGATTCCCTCCTGGGTCACCACCACGATTCCCCCCGATGAGACAAAAAAGAATTTTTTGTCCTCCTCATGGTCAAATCCCACCCGGAGGTCGGCGGGAATCCGCACGTCCTTTTCGACGATGCAACGGTTCAGGCGGGCGTACCGGCCAATGTCGACCCCGTTGAAGACCACCGACTCGGAGACATGGGAATAGCTGTTGACCCGGATGCCATGAGAGAGAATCGAACGGTCGATCTGTCCCCCCGAGATGATCGAGCCGCCGCAGACGATCGAATCGGTGGCCACCCCCACCCTCTTGTTCTTCTCGTCGGCGAAGACGAATTTGGCTGGGGGAACCTGAGGACGGTAGGTCCGGATGGTCCAGTAGGGATTGTAGAGATTGAAGGAAGGGGTGACCGCGACCAGGTCCATGTTGGCTTTCCAGTAGGCATCGATGTTGCCGATATCACGCCAGTACCCCGTTTCCAAATCCTCCATTCCCGGAATGGTGTTTTTGCTGAAATCATAGACAAAGGCTCTTCCCTCGGAGGCAAGGCGGGGAAGGATGTTGTGCCCGAAATCGTGCTTGGAGGAGGAGATCTCCGAATCCTCCTTCAGGATATCGATCAGATCCTTCGTCCGGAAGATGTAATTTCCCATGGAGGCGAGGGCGGTTGTCCCGCCGGGAACGGTGGGCTCCGGGTCTTGGGGCTTCTCCAGGAAATCCCGGATTTTCCCGTCCTCCGTCCGGATCACCCCGAACTCCCGGGCTTCGGCAAGAGGCACAGGAATGGCCGCGACGGTGACCGATCCTCCCGCCTCGACGTGCTGGTCCAGCATCTGCCGGATGTTCATCTTGAAGATGTGGTCCCCGCCAAAGATGCAGACATGATCGGGCATTTCGTCAAGGATCAGGTTCATGTTCTGGAAGACGGCGTCGGCG
>JAKAWK010000012.1 GCA_021827365.1 Nitrospirota bacterium | reverse complement strand
CATCCAAAACAGGGTCCCGCGGTCGGCCGCCTCGAACTTGCCCCCCCGACTCTCGGTGGCGCCGGTAAAGGCGCCCTTCTCGTGGCCGAAGAGTTCGCTCTCCATCAGGTTCTCGGGGATCGCCCCGCAGTTGATGGCGACGAAGGGTCCGTCCTTTCGGGGGGAGGCCTGGTGGCAGGCCCGGGCGAAGAGCTCCTTCCCGGTGCCGCTCTCGCCCGTGATCAGGACCGAGACGTCGGTCGCGGCGATTTTCCGCAAGATCCGGAGCATCTCGCAGATTTTGTCGTTCTTCGTCACGATTCCTAAAGACTCGGGGGCGCTCTCGGGGACGACCTCGGGAACCGCCCGGGTCTTTCTCGAGAGAAGGGCCCGGTTGTAAGCCCGGGCCACCACCCGCCGGAGCTCCTCGGGATCGACGGTCTTGTCTAAAAGGTCGTAGGCTCCGAGGCGGACCGCCTCGAGCGCCCGGGGACGCGTGATGTCGCCGCTCAGGATGATTCCGTGAAAGGCCGGGTCGGCCTCGGAGAAGAACCGGAGGAGATCGACCCCGTCTTTTCCCGAGTCCTGTCCGAGCCCCAGGTCGAGCACTGCGACCGTCGGCCGCTCCCGGAGAAAGAGGTCGATCGCCAGGGCGGTGGTCTCGGCCGTAAGCACGGGATAGTCGGGCTTGAAGAGCCAGGCCATCTGCCGAAGGACGGCCGGATCGTCGTCGACGAGCAGGATGGCCGGAGGAGGAAGTGGCATATCCGAGTGGGTCAACGGAGGACCTCCGCAAAGGATGTGGAGCCTTTCAGGGCCACAGGAGACTCGCCTTCTTTCCCTGGAATGTACCGGGAGAGAAGGGGGGAGAGGGTCCGGAGAAAGGCGACCTCCTGGGTCAGCGCCCCCTCCGGGGTTGTCGCGATCGGCATGGAGACCCGGACCATGGCCCCGTCGGTCCGGCGCATGAGGAGCGCGTCCCGGATCATATAGTAGCGGCCGAGATAGTCGTTTGAAAAGGTCCGCCCCCTCTCCTGGTACCAGTAGAGGACGAGCTGGCGCTCAAGCCCCTTCTGGATGACGTCGTAGGAGGCCGAGACCGGAGGACCCCCGGAAACGAGGGAGAGGGAGACGGTCCGGCGCTTTATGACCGCCCATCCGGAGCTCGGAAGGCAGTTCTCCGGAGAGTGGATGTTCTTCTCGGGGGTCTGCCGGTCGTAGTAGACCCCGAAGAAGAGGATCTCCGGACCCCCTATCCCGGCATCGGTCTTCCGAAAAAGGATCGAGGCCGTCCCGTCGGCATTGAGGATTTCTGCGGTCTTCTTGTCGATCGGAAGGCGGACCCCCGTCCAGTTCCCCACCGCCACGGGAAAGTCCGAAAGGGGAAGATGGGAGGGGATCCTGCCGGGAGCGCCGTCTTTCTGGAGCCAGGCGAACCCCGCTCCCATCAGGAGAATCGAGAGCAGCATGGTGAGGGTTCTAGGCGACATGGGGGACCCTCCTTTTGACGCTCTGGATGAGGCGGGCAAGCCCCATCAGGACGAGGAAGGCGAAGAGGAAGACCACCCAGCCTGAAAAGAGATGGAAAAAGCCTTCGGCAAGCTTCGGGTTCCAGGAGCCCAGGATCCCGACTCCGGCAATTCTGAGCATGTTGGCAAAAACAGCCACAGGGATCGCGGAGAGCGCCAGGAGGACCCCCAGAATCCCCCCGGTTCCGGAGAGCTTCGCCACCAGGACCGAGATGGCAAGAAGGGAGACCAGCGACTGGATCCCGCTGCAGGCCTTCACCACCCCCAGGGAAATGTGCGGAAGATGGATGATGTTCCCCTCCCGGAAGACCGGGATACCGATCCCCGAGAGAACCGTCGAGGCTCCCTTGGCGGCGATCCCCTGGAGCGGCACCGCCAGGGCGTTGAAGAGGATATAGGGGAGGGGGATCATGAAGAGAAGATAGAGGATCGGGAAGCGAAGCCTTTTAAGGGTTCCCAGCCCCCAGTATCCCGCCACGATCCCCGCGATCAGAAAGAGGATCGAGACCTGTTCCACGAAGAATAGGCCCGAGAGACGCCCAACCACGAGAAACAAAACTCCCAGACCCGTCAATCCGAGCCCCCACAGGGAGGGTCGATCGCCCGGGGCGGGAAGGCGGTTCCGGTCA
Source organism: Nitrospirota bacterium (assembly GCA_021827365.1). Classification (GTDB taxonomy): domain Bacteria; phylum Nitrospirota; class Leptospirillia; order Leptospirillales; family Leptospirillaceae; genus UBA4572. Next base: position 31,343 of record JAKAWK010000012.1, on the reverse strand, counting down.
AGGTAGACCAGGAGAACGAAGACGAGCGGTACGAGGATCCCGTGGGAATAGGCGGGAAGGGTCATCCAGTCGGAGGCAAGCTTCCTCAGATTGTCCCAGGAGAGAAGGAGCGCAGAAATCACCGCCAGAAAGAAGAAGAGGCTATCCCTGGAAAGGACGGACCGCATGGGCTCCCTCGGAGGATTGGTTTGACGTCTCCCGCGCAAGCGTCTCCCGGAGGAAGTGGAAGAACTCCTCCGAGAGATCCGGACGCTTGAGGGCGAACCGGACGGTCGCCTTCAGAAACCCCATCTTGTCCCCCGTGTCGAAGCGGTCTCCCGCGATCTCGAGGGCGTAAACGGGACGCCGTTCCGCCAGGGTATTCAAGGCGTCAGTGAGCTGGATCTCCCCTCCCACACCGGGGGGCTGGGTCCTTAAAATCTCAAAGAGGTCAGGGGTCAGGATGTAGCGCCCGATGATGGCGAAATCCGACGGGGCATCCTCGAGCCGGGGCTTCTCGACGAGACGGTCGACCCGGAAGAGTCCCTTTCTGATCTCGGTTCCGGCCACGATCCCGTAGTGGCTCACCTCGGAGAGCGGCACCCGCTGCATCCCGATGATCGGGGAACCGAGCTTCCGATAGGCCTCCATGAGCTGGGAGAGCCCGCTTTTGGGTCCGTCGAGGATTTCATCTCCCAGGGCCACGGCGAAGGGCTCGTCTCCCACCGCAAGCTCCGCACAGAGGACGGCATGTCCGAGCCCCAGGGCCTCCTTCTGCCGAAGATAGAGGATCTGGGCCAGATTAGAGATCCGCTGGAGTTCGGAGAGCAGGCCCTGCTTGTTCTTCTTCTTGAGGACATCCTCGAGCTCGTAGGAGATGTCGAAGTGGTCCTCGATCGCCCTTTTTCCCCGGCCGGTCACCATGACCATCTGCTCGATCCCCGCCTCGACGGCTTCTTCAACCACGTATTGGACGACCGGCTTGTCGATGACCGGAAGCATCTCCTTGGGGGAGCTCTTGGTCATGGGAAGAAAGCGGGTGCCGTGGCCCGCCAGGGGAAAGACGGCCTTTCGGACGACAGGATGCATGGAACCTCCGGGGTTAAAGATCAACCGATCTCAGGTCTAGAATTACCCGGTCTATATCAAGCAAGAAATTTGCCAGAAATTCTTCCCCAAAAGGATTATCAGAGGAAACCCCGGAAAAAAAACAGATCGCGAGGATCTGTGAATATGACCCCTTCGAGGATTTAAGGAAAGATCTGGTTTTTCTCACTTGTCAGAAGACCTGTCAGATTTTTTTACACTTTCAGGAGTAGGGCGAACAATGGAGCTCCGGGGGGATAAAAATTCTTTTCCGGGATCCCTATCAGATAATGATATTTAGGCCCTTGAATCGACCCATGAAACAAAGGGTTGAAAAAAAATGAAGAGAATTATCTGTCCCGAATCGCCTTGTCACCCCGGACAAACATGGACGGGGAGGGGGAAAGAGAAAACGAGGATCGGATGAAACCGGGCCCCTCCCTAAGGAGGACTCCTTCTCCTAGATCACCCAGAATCCCTCCATCATGAGCTCCGACTCCAGAAAGGAAAGAGCGGCGAAAAGGATGACCGAGACGCGGGCAAGCTCGGGATGGCGCTCCTGAAGGACTCCGACCCCCAGAAAGGCCGGAATGACCGGATAGATCAGCCGGACCGTCGCCTTGATCCCGCTCACGCTCGCCATGAACCACCAGTATCCTCCCAGAAAAAGGAGCGCGAAGAGGGTGAGGTACCAGGGGACGGCCTTGCGCTGGAGCCAGAGAAGCCCGGCGAAGACCACCAGCATGAAGAGGTTGATCAGATAATGGACATGCATGTCCATATGCTTGAGATTGCCGTGGGTGATCGCCTGGACGAAGTGAGTCGGATGATGCTGGGCCACCATGTTCTTCAGGAAGAAAAAGTTGTAAATCCTCTGGATGAGGCTTCCGGATTTTTCCCAGGCTTCCTGGACCCTGATGAAGGCCAACGGGTCGTGAAAGGCCACGACCTGGTAGAGGAGAAAAGAGACGAAGCCCGAAAAGGCCACCAGAAAAAAGACGCCACCCAGGGGAAGCCGGCCCGCAAGTTTCGAAACCATCGATCCGGCGGCGGGTTTTAGGGAGTTCCACTGGTCCGCGGCCCATTTGATCACGACTGTCAGGCTCAAGAAGACCATGAGAGGCCCGGCGGCGGATCCGATTCCGCTCCACAGGGCCGCCTTCCAGATCTTCCCCTCGATCAGGGCCAGAAGGGTCAGAATAACCAGAAGGTTCATGAGAGAGACGGGGTAGGCCCTCACAAAGAAGACATTTCCCGGATAGAAGAGATAGGCGGCAAGAGCGACCCGGGCCGGATTCTCGCCCAGAAGGCGCCCGGCCAGACGATAGAAGGCCCACGCGGAGACAAGTCCGAAAAGAACGGCCGGAGCCAGGAGGGTCAGGGGATTCGAGAGAGGGAAAACCACTCCCAGAATCTTCTCCACAACGGCATAGAGGGGGAAGTAGGCGATATTCTGGATCTTGTGGGGATCCCCGTTCCAGGAATATCCCTCGGTGGCGATGCTCGTCAGCCTCTTCGCGTCCCACATCGTGGCCAGGACCTGGGTCGTATCGGAGGAGACGTACTCCCACCCCCGGGCGACATAGTTCTTTCCGACCCAGATTCCGGAGAAGATGATCACCATCGCCACGGCATAGAGAAAGGCCGGGTAAAGGATCCCGTCATATTTCCGGAGGAGTTCCCGAAAGGAGACAGGTGAGGAAACGGTTTCGGTCGATGACATCAGAGAGACTCCTCGTTGATTTCGTCCCTCCGTCCCGAGGGGTGAATACGAACGGGAAAGGAGGGAGATTCCATGGCGATTTTGGGGGATCGGACCGACGGAGAAGGGGAAAAAGCCACCGGGGACGGACCGGTCACATCTGCCGCCGACTCTCGTGGGGGTTCTGGTAGACCTTTCTGACGATATAGGTCGGCCGCTGCTTGGTCTCGATATAGATGCGGCCGATATATTCTCCGAGCACCCCGACACTGATGAGCTGGAGACTCCCGATAAAGAGGATGGAGACCAGAAGGGAGGCGTAACCCGGCACATCGACCCCGAAGACGATCGTCCGGATCGCGATGAAGGAGCCGTAGAAAAAGGCGGCCAGGGCTCCGATGCTTCCCACGTAGGTCCAGATCCTAAGAGGAGCGGTGCTGAAGCTCGTGATTCCTTCCAGGGCAAAGTTCCAGAGCTTCCAGGGGGAGAGCTTCGTCGTTCCCGTGATCCGGGGTTTCCGGACATAGCTCACCGAAACCGTCCTAAAGCCCACCCATGTGAAGAGCCCCTTCATGAATCGCTGGCGCTCGGGAAGCTGCTTCAGCGAATCGACGACCACCCGGTCCATCAGCCGGAAATCTCCCACATTTTCCGGAACCTTCACATTGGAAAGCTGGTTGTGGATCCGGTAGAAGAGTTCGGCGGTCTTGCGCTTCATGAAGGTATCGGATCTTCGGTCCGAGCGATAGGCCAGAACCATCTCCGCCCCCTTTCGCCATTCCTCGATCAGGACCGGAATCAGTTCCGGAGGATCCTGGAGGTCGGCATCGATGGGGATGATGGCATCTCCCCGGGCCGCATCGATCCCGGCGGTCAGGGCCGCCTCCTTCCCGAAATTTCGAGAGAGCTCCACCACCCGGAAACGGGAATCAGACCCTGCCACTCCCAGGAGGAGTTCGAGCGTCCTGTCCCGGCTTCCGTCGTCGACGCAGACGACTTCGAATCCGATTCCCGGAATCTGTTCCATGATCGGCACGATCGCCTCGGTGAAAAACCGGACTCCTTCCCCCTCGTTGTAGAAGGGAACCACCAGGGAGATGAAGTCTCGTTTCGTCTCCAGGACAGGAGAAATTGGCCGACGACCTTCTCCTTCCTCCTCCCGGGAGTCCCCGGGAAGGGCGCCGCTTTCGCGCCGGGGCCACAGACCGGTGGATCCGCTCATAGAGAATCTCCTTTCCGTCCGGATTGGGGAGGGAGAACCGGGAGAGCGGCTCCCCGCTTTTTCAGGAAGATCCGGATCATGCCACGCTCCCGCCCCGCACCATGGTGGCAAAAAGCCCCTCCCGATCCAGAAGCTCGTCGTAGGTCCCGATGTCGGCAATCCTCCCCCGTTCGAGAACGACGATCATGTCGCAGTCCCGGACGGTGGTAAGCCTGTGGGCGACCATGAGGATCGTCTTTTGCCGCGACAGGGTCGAAAGGGCCTCCATGATGACCGATTCGGTCATATTGTCGAGGGCGCTCGTCGCTTCGTCCAACACCAGAACCGCCGGATCGTGGTAGAGGGCCCGGGCGATCCCGATGCGCTGGCGCTGGCCGCCCGAGAGGCGCACCCCCCTCTCCCCGATGCCGGTGTCATAGCCGTCCGCCAGCTCGGTTTGGATGAAGTCGTGGAGATGGGCGAGCTTCGCCGCGCGGATGACGCGCTCCATGTCGATCTCGGCCTCGGGGATCCCGAAGGCGATGTTGTTCCTGACGGTGTCGTCGACCAGCATGATCTGCTGGGGGACGTAGCCCAGTGAGGCCTGCCACCTTCTCCGGTTTTCAGCTGTAACAGCGACCCCGTCCACAGTGAGCTCCCCCGAGGTGGGCTCGAGGAGGCCCAGGAGGATGTCGAGGGTAGTGGTCTTGCCGGAGCCGGTGGATCCCACGATCCCCACCGAGGCGTTGGCGGGAATGGAGAGGGTCACCCGGTCGAGGACCCGGTCATCCCGGCCCGGATAGGAGAAGGAGAGTTCCGAGAGACGGATTTCCCGGCGAAGCGGAAGAGGCCGGGAAATCTTCGAGGGGACCGAAGGTATCGAAAAACACCGGCCGCTGTGAGGCCCTGTCTCCCGGCCAGGCAAGGACTCGATGTCGGAAACCACCTTGTCGATGGCCGGAAGATTGAACCGGATCAGGGACCAGTTGGCAAAGATCTGCTGGAGGCTCGGCATGAGACGATAGCCGGCCAGGGCGTAAAGAGAGATGAGGGGAAGGGTCGTGGAGAGATTCCCCCCCATGGAGAGGAGGGCGATCACGATCACGATGATTCCGCCGAAGGCCAGGGTCTCCATGGCATATCGGGGAAGAAGGGAGATCATCTGGCTTTTGGCCTGGAAATAGGTATAGCGTTCGACGGGGACGGCGAAGAGATCGAAGAAGGCTTGTTCCCGGCCCAGGATCTTGATGTCCTTGATCCCGGAAAATGTCTCGGAGGCCACCTGGAACCTCCGGGTATTCTCCTTCGACACCTCGAGCCCCGTCCGCGAAAGGGTCCGCCGCACGAAGAGAAAGATCCCCCCGTAGGCTCCCCCCAGGACGAGTCCCGACAGGAGGGCGATCATGGGATTGACCGCCAGAAGAAGACCCAGAATGAACAGGACGATCACCGCCCGGGAGAGGACGGTCAAAAAAGGGATGAGGATGTTGTTGACGAGCCGTCCGATCTCGAAGAGGGTGTTCTGGGCGAGCTCGGAGGTGTTGCGGTTTAAAAAAAAGAGATAGGGATGGTTCAGGTAGACGGCGAACATCATCTTCGACAGATCCCGTCCGGCGGTGAAGGAGAAGCGGAGGATGCTCCAGGTGGTCAGCGCCGAGACGAGGTTCGAGAGAAAGAGCACTCCCAGGACGATGCCTCCCATAAGGATCATGAACTCCCGGGGAGGGAGAGGAAAGAAATGGTGGACCGGAGCGATCCACCGGCTTTCAAGGGCGAGCCTGGGGTCGACGATCATTCCCATGAAGGGCATGATCGAGGCGACTCCCGCAATCTCGAAAAAGCCTGAGAGAAAGACCAGAAGACCCAGGACGAGAAGTTTCCTCCGGTGCTCCGGAGTCAGAAGACGGTAGAGCCGGGTCATGGGGGAAGCGGAGGCCGACGGGCCTCCGGCAATGGGGCTCATCCTGCCTTCCGCGCTTTTTTGCGGCTGCCGTCCTTCTCGGGGACATAGCCATAGGAGTACTGGATGTGGGGGGACTTGGAGTCATTGAGGACCGTTCCCATGATCTCGAAGTGGTGCTCGGTCAAGATCGATCCCATCCGGAGAAAGTCCCGCTCCCGGGTTAGGCTGTTTCTCGCCACGACGAGAGCAGCGTCCACGAAGGAGGCAAGCCCTAAAAGATCGGTCGAGGCCAAAACCGGAGCCGAATCGATGATGACGAAATCGCTCTGGAAGCGGAGGATCTCGAACCACTTCGAGATTTCGTTCTCGGGATGCTCCGACCAGAAGGAGGGACCATCCTTGGGGACGGTCACGACGGCGATATTGCCCTCCGACCAGTCGATGGGCCGTGGGGCCCCCTCTCCCTTTGGCAGAAAGACGTCCGCCGAGAAGCTGTTCCAGGCCCTGAGGCTCTGGGAGAGATGGCCCCGGATGGTGTCGCCGTCCACCACAATGACCCGGTTGCCGAAATGGGCCATCGTGAGGGCGAGGTTGAGGGAGGTCATGCTCTTTCCCTCGTCGGGGCCGGCGCTGGTGACCAGAAGGACATGTCCGTTCTGGTGCTTGAAGAGTTTCTTCATCCGAAAGAACATCGACTCGAATTCCTTCTGGAAGATCCAGAGGGATTCCACCTCGGCCTTCTGGTCGATACGGGGGATCCGGTACCCGTTTTTCTCCGGGACAAGACGGGGGGGAACCCGCGGAATATTGGCAAAATTGGGGAGCCCCGAGAGATTCTTGATGTGGGACTCGCCCTGGACCGGGCGCCGGAAGAAGACAAGGAGGAATGGGAGGGCGACCGAGCCCCCAAGGCCTCCCATGAGCCCCATGATCCCGATCTTGAGCCCCTTGGCCATTTCGGGCCGGGTGGGCCGGGTGGCCGGATCGATCACGATCAGGTTCTCGAGGTTCGAATCAGCCGTGATACGGGCAGAGGAGCGCTCCTGTTCGAGATCGGAAAGAAGCCCCTTGTCCATTTTGATATTGGATTCGAGAAAGTTTTCCCAGGCCGATCCGGAGACGTCGGTCTGGCCGTTGGTTCCAGTCATGGCATGGAGAGCGCCGACCTTTTTCTCGAGTTCATGGATCTCTTCGCTGACCATCAGAACATCGGGGTGGGATTCGGTCTCCCGCAGAAGAAGCTCCGCCTTGCGGGCTCTCAGGGCCGTCAACATTCCCGTCTCCTGGGAGAGGTAGGATGAAACATCGACCGGACGGTGTTTCTTGCCGTTCTTTTTCTCCATCTGGTTCTGGAAGTCCAGAAGATCCTCTTCGCTCTTCTTGAGGAGGCTCCGGGCATTCAGCATCTGGAGCGAGAGGCTCTTGTCGAGGTCGGCCTGCTGCTCGAGGGCAAAATGGCTTGAAGTCTCCTTGAAGGCATCGATATAGGCGTTCACGAGCGAGAGGGCGACATTGGGGTCGACCGACTCTCCCTCGATCCGGATGATTCCTCCCCGTCCGATGCTGTGAAAGCCCATGCGGGCGTTCCGAAGCTCCATCGAGGCCCGGGATTTGGGATCGATCACGATGGGAGGGCGTCCGAGAGTCGTCCGGATCAGGTTGATGAGCTTGCCCTGGATATCGTTGTATTCGGCGTGCTCCTCGAGATCCCGGAGGGTGTCCTTGGGGAGGTTGTCCACCACCCGGCCCGCAAGATACTGGCTTTTCAAAATCGCAAACTGGATTCCGAGCCCCCGGGGGGTGTGCAGGTGGTTGCCGAGATCGGAGGAGGCGTAGTTGTTTTCCTTGATGAGCACCGTGGCCCGGGCCACATAGACCGGCTTCTTGGTCATCGCCACCAGGACTACCGGAATAACAATGACGAAAAAGGTCATCACCGACAGAATCTTGTAGCGCCGAACCGCGAGCCAGGCCAGCGAGATGAGGGTCTTGAGGTCGAGGGACTGCATGGAACTCCTTCGCTAACGGCTTCCCTTGCCGAAGAGGATCACCTGGATCGTCTCCATGAAGATCATGAGATCCAGGAAGATCGAAAGGTTCTTGATGTAGTAGAGATCGTACTCCAGTTTCTTGACCGCGTCCTCCACCGTCGCCCCGTAGCGGTAGCGGATCTGGGCCCACCCCGAGAGCCCCGGCTTGGTCACGTGCCGGAGGCCGTAGAAGGGGATGCATTTTTCGAGCTCTTCGACAAAGAAAGGGCGCTCGGGCCTGGGACCGATGAAGCTCATCTCTCCCTTCAGGATATTGATGAGCTGGGGAACCTCGTCCAAGCGGGTCTTCCGGAGAAACCGCCCGACCTTCGTGATCCGGGGATCCTGCTCGGAGGCCCACTGGGGGGTCCGGTTCTTCTCGGCATCGACCACCATCGAGCGGAACTTGTAAATCCGGAAGGTCTTGCCGTTTAGTCCCACCCGCTCCTGGCTGTAGAGGACCGGACCGGGGCTGTTCATCTTGATCGCCAGGGCAATGAGGGCTCCGAAAGGGGCGAAGAGCAGGAGGCCCGCCAGGGCCATCACCCGGTCCGTGACCCCCTTGATCACGACGGTGATCCTATTCCGCTGGAAGCCGTCTCCCAGGATCAGGTGGCTCGGGTTCACGTTCATGATGTCGATCTTGTTCATGTTCTTTTCATAGAAGGTCGGCCACTCCATCACCTCGATCCCGTTCATCTTGCACTCCAGGATCTCGTGGATCGGAAGAGTCCCCCGGCGGTCCTTGAGGGAGATCACGATGGAATGGATCTTGTGATCAATCGCGTAGCGCGCGAGGTTCATCTCCTTGATCCTCGGGGCATCGACCACGGCCTGGATCCGGATATTGTGCCGAAAGCGGTTCAGCTCCTCGAATATTCTGGCGATCTGTCCCGTCCCCAGAATCAGGGTGCTCCGTTTCCATTCGTGGACCGGAAGCCGCAGGACCAGAACCCAGCGCCAGAGGGCCACCAGGGCAAAGGTCAGGAGGGTGAGAGAAAGCGATCCCCGCCACCCCATCCGGATCGCCGGAACAAACTTCATGGCCAGAACTCCGACCCCTCCCAGAAGGACGAAGGCCGAAACGAGGCGGATCATGTTCCGGCGGTCCACCTCGAAGCTTATCGGATCATAAAGCCCTCCCTGGAAGAAGAGAAAGGCCAGGGTCAGGATCCAGAAGACTCCAGTGGCCAGAGGGTGCTCGAACGCCAGCAGGGGAAAACTCCCGGAGAGAAGGGTCAGGATCCATAGGGCAAGTCCCGCAAAGGCCATGTCCCCCAGGAGGACGGCCAGAACCCCGATCGAAATATAGTGGTTGAAGAGTCGGATCATGATAGGCGGTCCCGAAGTTTCGTCTTCGCCATCAGAACATCCGCTGGGGAATGTAGATCACGTCCCCGGGCTTCAGATATTCCTTGGGCTCGGTTTTTTTCTCGTTTTCGATATGGTCGATGTCGATATGAATGATCTTCTTCGTCCCGTCTTTTTGCCTTCTGATAACGCGGATCGATCCGGTCGATGCAAACTGGCTCCACCCGTGGGCCTGGATCAGGGCCTGCATTACCGTCATTCCCTTGTTGTAATAGTAGGCCCCGGGGGCGGTGACCTCCCCCATCAGGTAGATCTGGTCGGTCTTCAAAGGCACGATAATGATGTCCTGGGGGTAGATCCGGATGTTGTTGGAGAGATCCTTTCCCTGGTCGAGCTTTTCGATCGACAGGGTCCGGGGCTGGTCGTTCCGGATCAGGACCACATGGTCCTCGTCGGCCGCGGGAGAGGCCCCTCCGGCCAGGATGATCGCCTGGAGAAGCCGGATGTTGTGGGTAAAGGCCACAGGCCCCGCCTTGCCGACCGCTCCGGAGATATAGAAGAAGTTGTTTCCCATGCCCTTGATCGTCACTGTCACCTCCGGGCGTTTCCGGAAGACCGCCGAGAGCCGGCTCGCAATCTGGCGGGAGAGCTCCGGCCCCGTGTATCCGGAGGCCCGGAAGGTCCCGGCCAGGGGCATGGTGATCGTCCCGTCGGGAAGGACGCTGTAGACGCCGTTCAGCTTGGGCTCGTCCCAGACATTGACCGACAGGGAGTCCCCCACGCCGATCCGGTAGAGTCCGGAGGCCCGGGCGACGGGAGCCCACGCGACAAGAGTTGTGATAACAAATGCCAGAAGGAGGATGCCACCCAGAAAACCGGAACGTCCAAACATCGATAGTCTGTTTCTCATGAATCCCTCGCAGGAGGTGGTTGGATCAGTAATGATATCGGCAGAGTGAAGAGCAAGATCCTTGCCAAAATTTCAGGAGAGCTGTGAGAAAACCTCAGGACCGGATGAGAGCTCTCCGTCCAGGACTGTTGCGATCATGGCCGAAATTTCCGGAAGGGTCCGCAGGCGGGGAAGGGCAAGGCGGCGGTTTCCGGCGGAGGACGAGAAGGATCCTGATCCGGAGACGCAATAGAAGCCGGGCCCCCCGGGGGAGCCGGTCCTGTCACAAGGATCGGCAAAGATCGGGGCGGAGGGAGAGGCCTTCCGCCAGTCTTCGAAGAGATAGCCGGGATCATGGCCATGGACCACGAGATGGGGAAGCTCGGGAAGACCCGGCCCTCCGAAGAGCTCCTCCCGCCACAAAACTTCCCGGAGAGGGGTCCGTCCCGTCGCCGGATCGGCAAGAGTGAGAAGGGCCTCGCGGATCTCTTCCCCAAGGGCCCGCTCCTCGGGACCCGGATTGACCGTTCCCTGGCTCTCCACTCCCTTGACGTTCAACGTGATCCCGGTCCGGGAAAGGGCGAAGGCGCGGGTGCGGCTCCAGTCGAAAAGACCGATCTCGGAACTCAGAAGGGAGCCTGTCCGGTCCACCACATCCTGGAGGGCCGGTCGATTCAGGATCTTTCTGACTCGCCCCCGCTCGAGCTTCATCGCTCTCAGGACCGGAGCGGCCACCTCCCGGAGAAGGAGTTCCCCCACCGCTTCCGTACGGAGGGCCAGATAGCCCCGGGAGACGAGAAAGGCATTGAGGTTTATGACCCGGCGGGCCGGCACGAAACCGTGGGGACTCGCCAGCATGATCAGGCTGTCGGTCCTCCGGGTGATTTCGATGACAGTTCCGAGGACGTCGTCAAAGACCCGGAAGAACTGGCGCAGGAGCGCCTCGAGTCCCCGGTCGTTATGTCCAAGGAGGGCGGAAACGATGTCCTTGTGAAAGCGGGAGAGGATCCGGTCGAGCCCTGCGAAATGGACAGCGACCATCCGGGCCCCGGAATCCCGCACCGTCCGGGCCACCGAAACGGAGAGGGCGATCATGCGCCGGACCGCCCCCTCCAGATACCCTTCCGGAGTCTCAGACTCCTGCGTACCCGGGAAATTGACGGAGGGGACGGAGAGGGAGCGGACCGCAAGGCGTCCTTCCTCCCATCGGAAAAGCTGGATCGACTCCTCGGAGGGGAGCGGGCCGGGATCTGCCGGAAGGGGCACCCCTACCAGGGCTGCCTCGCGAGAGCTCCGGGCCAGGAGAAACCGGGAAGACCGCCGGGCCAAGGCGGAGAGATTCGCGATCTCCGGAAAGTAGGTGCCGGAGCCCTTGCGCCATCCCTCGAGAAACCCCGTGGTTCCCGGGCCTTCTCCGGAGAGGAGGGTCGACCATTCCAGCGCCGCGAAGGGAGGAAGATCCGAGATGAGGGGACCCACCACGCCCCTCCCCAAAAGAAACTCGAGATTGGGGAGCCAGCCGTTGTGGATCAGGGGATCGAGGAGTTCGAGGGACAGGCCCCCGACTCCCAGAAGGAGGATTCGGGACTTCATGGGATCAGCCTCCATTTTTGGGAGTCGTCCCGGAAAGAAGTGCGCGGAGCCCCTGTTTGGCCCTCCTGAGCCACCGGTCGGCCCGGTGAGCGACGGAGGCGGGATCAAGAAGGGCGGCAAAGCTCCCGAGGGAATGGCGGCCCAGAACAGGGAGACGGGGGAGGGAGAAAAGATCTCCCGAATCTTCGTGAAGGCCCGGCCGCGATGTGGCAAGGGCCAAAAAGCCCGCCCCTCTGGCCAGGGCCGCGACCCGGCTGTCGGTGCGCCCTCCGGGGGCGGACATCGCCACACTCTTCTGTCCGGTGAGCTCCCGGACCCGGGAGAGGGAACGGACGAGTTCTCCCTCGCATTCTTCCCCGGAAAGCTCCGAGAGGAACCGGTGGCTCTCCCCGTGGGCCCCGATCCGGAAGATCGGACGGGCGGAAAGTTCGGCCACCATGGATTCGGTCATCATGCCGGGGGCGCCGATGTGTCCGGTTGAGACGAAAAAGGTCGCCGGGATCCCGAATTTCGAGAGGACAGGGGAGGCCAATTTAAAATCGCTCTCGTAGCCGTCGTCGAAGGTGACGACGATCGCCGGTCGCCCAGGCTCCCCCTTCTCCTCTAGGGTCTCCGGATCCAGCAGGGAGTCAAGGGACAGGAGCGGGTACCCTTCCTCACTTAAATGAGCCATCTGGCGGACGAAGTCCCGCTCGCCCACACCGTAGCGGGAATCAGCGAGGGGCGCCGGAACCCACCCGGGGGGCGCCCCCTCGGGCACGATCTGGTGGTACATCAGGAGAAGGACCGGCCTCATGACTTCTCCCACTGAAGTCTTGCAGGCCGGCTTCCCTGCCGGAGCTGGCGGACAAATCCCAGGACGATGGCGGCGTTTCCCGTCAGGAAATAGAGAGGAAGGGCGAGAAGACGTCCGCTTGCGGGACGAACCAGGGCCAGGAGGCCCAGGAGATAGAAGAGGACCTGGAGAAGGAAGAAGAGCCGGTAGGGCCACCCGGGAAGAAGGGCCGAGGTGACGAGGAGGCCCAGGAGCGTGAAGGGCTGGAAGGCCCTGATCCCCTTGTGGGAGAGGAAGACGAAAAGGGCCCGGAGGTCTTTCGCCCGCAGAAGGAGTGGAAGGAGCAGGGCGATCTGCTGGAAGTTGCCGTGGGAGATCCGGATCCGGCGTCGGAACTCGCTTTTCACCGTGGCGAGATGGATCTCGAAGGCCACCGCCTTCTCCTCGTAGACGGTCCGGAAGCCCCGGGAAAGGATCAGCATGGGGATCACGAAGTCGTCGTTGATGGTTCCGGCGGGAACCTCGGGGAAGAGGGACCTTCGGACCATGTAGAAGGCCCCGTGGGCTCCGAGCGTCGAATGAAAACGGCTTTCACAGATGCGCTGGAGGATCTCGAACTCGAAGTATCCCCGCTCGCTCTCCCCGCGAGAGTCGAGCTCCGGGGTCATCTCCCGGGCAATGCGGTAGCGCCCGGCCACGCATCCCACCCCGGGATCGGAAAAATCCTCTACCGCCCGGAGGAGGGCATCGGGGTCCAGAATTGCCGAGGTGTCGGTCAGGACCACGAGCTCTCCCCTGGCCTGGGCAACCGTGTCTGTCAGGACCTGGAGCTTGCCCCGGCGCACGGGAAAATCGAGGAAGCGGAAGGAGGGGTGAGTCGTCCGGCGGGCGATTTCGGCCGTCCGGTCGGTCGAGCCGTCCGAGGCCAGAAGGATCTCGAGACGGTCGGCGGGATAGTCTAAAGCCAGGGTGTTTTCGATCTTCGCCGCCACCACCTTCTCCTCGTTGTGGGCGGGAATGACGACGCTCACCCGGGGAAGCGCCTCCGGGCGTCCCTTCCTCACGGGGCGGGGAAAGAGGCGTGAAAGAAGGCAGATCAGCCCGGGATAGAGGACAAGGGGATAGAGAAAAAGAAAGACGAAGAGCCAGAAGAGGACGGCGGCGACCGGGATCACGGAACCCCCGCCCGCATAAGGAGCGCCGTCCCGATGGCTCCCGGGTCCTTCTGGCCTGCAAGTGAGGAGGCCGCAATATAAACCGCTTCGTTGTCGGCAAACCACCGGTCCTCGCTGAAACGCTCGGCGATCATGGCAAGGCTCCTCTCCCCCATCCGCAGCCTGACTTGGGGGTCGTAGAGGAGATGGAGCATGGCCCGGGCCAAGGCGTCGACATTCGAGGGGGGGACCAGAAGGCCGTTCTCTCCGTCCCGGACCGCCTCCCGTGTCGCCCCCACCCGGGTGGCGATGACGGGAAGGCCGCAGGCCATCGCCTCCCGGGCCGCCCGGGGCAGGGACTCCCGCGTCGAGGCCAGGGTGAAGACGTCAAAGAGGTTGAGCCACTCCCGGATGTTTGTGCGCTGTCCGGCGAAGTGGACGAAGGGAAGAATCCCCAGGGACCGGGCCCGGCCTTCGAGATCCGCCCTGAGAGGACCGTCCCCCACGAGCACGAGCCGGGTATCGGGGTAAGATTTCCGGACGATGGAGAAGGCCCCCAGGAGATCCTTGTGGGCCTTTTCTTCGCTGAGTCTTGCGACACAGCCGAAGATCACCGTCTCGGGCCCGATCCCGGGAAGAAGGGATCTAAGCCTGGGAGCTGTGGTCCGTTCCTCCCGGTAGAAGGTCCGGGTGTCGATCCCGCTGGGGATGACACGGGTCTTCTTTCCGGAGAGACCGAGACGTAAAAGCCTTTTTTGCTCGTGGTCCGACTCGAAGATCACAAGATGGGAGGCCCGGTTTAAAATCACGCCGGCAAAGAGTGCGTTGGCGTTGGTGTGGATGTTGTGGACGGTGGTCACCCGGGCGATGGGAAGGGTTTTGGCTGCGGCGTGGCAGACCCAGGAGGCCCGGATCGACTGGGGAGCCAAAACCGAGGGCCGGACCTGTTCGATCAGTTCCTTCAGGCTTTTGGCCTGGGCGCGGAATTCCCCCGGTGTCCGGAAGTGGACGGTGAAGGGCACGTGGCGGACCCCGCCCTTTTCAAGGACCGGGAGCTGGTCCCCCTCGGGGCAGGCGACCACCACTTCGTGGCCCCGGGAGACGAAATGGGGGCCCAGGGCCTTGAGATCGCTCTGGACTCCGCCCATGCCGAAGGGCTCGGTCATGAGGTAAAGAATTTTGAATCCGCGTCCGCTCATTTGTAAAATCCCCTGACACCTTGATAGAGGCCATGCCACAAATCGAGGCCACCGTTCATTTTCTGGATAAAATCTCCGAGACTGTCCCGGCCGCTGATCTCCGTTCGACGGAGGACCCACCGGAGAGTCCCGGAGCGGTTTGCCCCCGGGCGGACCGAGAAGGCCGCCTCGTACCCCAGGCCATCCAGGATCCGGAAATGGTCCCGGGAATAGATGCCGTTGGGATAGGCAAAAAGGGTCGACTTCTCCCCTGTCCATTCCTCAAGCAATTTCTTTGCCCGCAAGATCTCCTCTGTCGCCCTCTCGACAGTAAGCCCCGCAAGAAGGGGATGGGTGTGGGTATGGCCCCCGAAATCCATTCCCGCCCCCTTCATCTCCCGGATCTGCCCCACCGTGAGGTAGGGTACCGCCGGGGAAGATCCCCGGTACCGACGGTGTTCGGACTCTCCCAGGACAAATCCCGTCACCGGGAAGACCGTCGCGGGAAAACCCAGGCTTTGAAGGATCGGGAAGGCTTCTTCAAAGTTGTCCCGGTAGCCGTCGTCGAAGGTGATCGCCGCGGCCCTGGGCGGAAGGGAACCCTTCTCGAGCCTCAGGAGCGCTTCGCGCACCGGAAGGACCTCCCATCCTTCCTCCCTGAGCCACCTCATCTGCTGGGCAAAGGCGAAGGGGGTGACGGTCAGGATGTCCCTGTCGGAGGTCTCGGCGACCCGGTGGTACATGAGGACCCGGAGAGTCCCGGGGGCAGGGGCGGGCCGGGAGAAGAGGCGCCCCACGGTCCTCCGAATGAGGGTCCGTCCGCGCCGGCCCTGAAGGAAAGCCTCCTCCCGAACCAGGGTCCGGCAAACCCCGGCATAGCCGCGGGCCCGTCGAGCCAGGGGATCCTCCTCCGGAAGTCCCCCGGAAGGCCCCTCCCCGTCCCCCTTGGAAAGCGGGAGATCGAGGACCGCCTTCTTCGATGGAAAGAGGGACGGCTGTCTCCCGATCGGAGGTCGGCCGGCTCCGTCGTCTGCGAGAAAGGCCGAGACAAAAAAAGAGAGAGGGCCGAAAGAAAGCGGGGACTTCCTCCCGGAGAATGAAAGGTCGGCCATGATCCGGGCAAGTCCCACGGCCCCCAGGCAGGACCAGGGAATCTCAGGAAAATTCTGGAGATGGACGAGGTCACATCCGGTCCTTCGGAGAAATTCCCGGAGGGGAAATATCGGAAGGAATCCCAGGGGATCCTTTGCGGGAATCACCGTGAGGGGGACCCCCCCCGACTCAAGATTCCCGACCCGGGCGGAATTCCCGAGAAGCACAAGGCTGACCGTGACACAGGAGGGTGCGAGGCCTCCTAGGAGGGCCACTGTTTGTTCGAGGCGCTCCCGGGCTTCCCCGGTTTCAGGGACCGGGGAAAGGAGACAGAGAGAGAGGGGAGGGAGGCCTGTCAGCGTTGGCCCTGTTTTGCCGGGGTTCGGGTTCATGGCTCCTGGACCTCCCGCCGAAGGGGTGGCAGAATTCCGGAGGCCTGATCACCGGCAGGAGCCGTCGATCGGGAAAAGGCCGGGAGGGCCCGGGCCGGGGATTCCGGCTCCGCTGGCTCCCGGATATTTTTCAGAGCCCTCCGCTCGGCCCAGCGGGGCATCTTGAGCAGGATCGCAAGCAGCATCCAGAGGTAACCGGTCAGCACCAGGCTGAAAACCCGTGAGCCGAACATGTTGGTGATCGCAAGAGAGGTCACCGAACAGAGCGCGACGATCGACAGGGTCTTCCAGTAAAGGTCGGGACTGGCCCGGTAGCTTCTCCAGGCGATCCGGAACATGAAGACCAGGATGGTAAGAAAGACCAGGAGCGCCGGGATCCCCATCTCGGCTCCGATCATCAGGTAGGCGTTGTGACCGTCGCGGCCCTTGAGCTCAAGCCCCGCCGTCTCCTCGTTGTGGTCGACGTAGCTGAAGATGTAGGTCTGGAACATCTTGTAGCCCACCCCCATCACCGGATTGTCTTCGATCATTCGGATCGCCCCCTTCCAGAGGGCAAGCCTTGTCCGGGCACTCGCGTCGAGCTGGGTTTTCTTGTCCAGACCCTCGCTCGACTGCTGCTGGACCGTCCTCTCGACGCGCTGCTTGAGTCCCCCGGGCAGATACTGGGGGTTGTAGGCGACAAAGACGACCACGGAAACATAGACCAGGAACTGGAGACGGCTCCGGAGAAGAAAGAAGATCATCATGCCGCCCACGAACCCCAGGGCGTCTCCCCGGGACTGGGTGGCCGAGAGACCCAGAAGGCATCCCACGATGCCCACGAAGAAGAAGGAGCGGCGGACACGCTTCATGCCCTTCATCACCAGATAGCCGATCATGACGAAGGCGTAATTGGCGTAAAAGGCCCCCATGGTGTTGGCCTGGCCCGCGAGCCCTGTCAGACGCACATAGTGGGAGCGATTGTCGAGCTCGTGGCGCTGCCAATAGGTCCCGAATCCGATCACGACCAGGGTGAAGGCCATCATGTAGAGGATCATCTTGGCGTCCTCCTCCTCCTGGACCAGATAGGAGGTGAGGAAAAAGATCATCAGGGGATCGAACCAGCGCTTGTAGTCGACCAATGCGGTGAAAAAGGTGGTCCCGCTGTCCGAGATGTCGGTATGCAGGACCGAGAGGGCAACAATGGCGCAGAAGACCAGAAGAAGCCTCCGGAAGCTTGCCTCGAGCGGGAGCGCCTCGTACTTCTCAAGATTCTTGGAGTTCGAGAAAAATCCGACGAGAGTAATCAGGGTGAGCACGGTCGTGTAGTTCATTCCGGGAATCATGCCCCCCAAATTTCCTGCAATCGCCTTGGAGTAGGGGATGAAGGCCGCCAGGGCGACAAGGCCGTAGACCGGCCGGACCAGGGATTTCTGGAGGAGGGAGAAAAAGACCACGGCGGAGAGGACCAAAAGGACCGCCCGCGGCACATTCACATCGTCGGCGGCTACAAACCCCATGAAGAGGACCACCGCGTAGTAGGGCCAGGGGATCTCGGGGAGGACGAAGGTTTTGCCTCCGGAATAGGCCGTCGCCGTTTGGGTAGAGGACAGGGAGGAGGGCTTTCTTCCGAATCCCATCAGCCTCCTCCCGCCGGGAGCGATTTCGCGGAAACAGCGTCTCCCTCGTCCGGCCCCGGAGAGCCTCCTTTGGACAGGACAGGAAGCCTCAGGGAGAGTTCTTTCGAAAGATTGGCGGTAGCCTCGACCATCCTCCCGATGATCGTCCTCATCTCCGCCGGCTCCTTTCCGTAAGGATCAGGGATCTCGGAAGGTCCATTTTTTCTGAAGGCTCCCAGCCAGAGAACCTTTGCACTAGCCTCCGGATCGAAATCCCGCATCATCTTCCAGTTCCGGAAATCCATCAGAAGAATCAGGTCCGCCCAGGCGACCCCCTCCCGGGTGATGACGGAGGAGCGGTGGGAGGAGAGGTCGATGCCCGCGTCAAGAGCCAAAAGCCCGTAGTCTTCGGGCGACCGTCTTCCTTCCCGGTCGATGAAGCCGCAGGAGCGGACCTCGAAACGACCGGAATCGAGAGAGTCTTTGAGAAGTCGCTCAACGAATGGACTCCGGCAGATGTTTCCGTAGCAGATCACCAGAATGCGCATCGGCCGAAGCGGAAGATCCGGGTTCTTCAAAATCCTCCCGAGCCTCTTTCGCGACAGAAAGGGAGCGGCCTTGCGGGCAAGCCAGCCCGTTCCCCGACGGGCAACATCCCGAACGTTCTTCGAGAGGGTCTCGCCGATCTCGGTAAGAAGAGGCAGGGGATCCGAGAAGGCGGCATGGTCCCAGTGGTCCCGACCTGTCAAGAACCCGCCATATTCGAGAAGGGTCCGTCCCAGGGGGCGCGTTTTGGTATAGGGATCGTCCTTGTCGGCGACAAGATTTCTCTTGAACCAGGAAAAATCCGTCGAAAAACGCCGGGAGCGGATACCCGTCCGGTAGGGGGCCGAAGTCCCGGGGGGTCGTCCCTCGAGCATCTCGACCAGGGCTTTGGGAAAGTCGACCCCGCTCCGATAGGAAAGGGGAAGCGAGCCCCAGAACCGTCCGTTCACCTCCATCAGGGAAAATCGCCCGTCCGCCACCTTGAACTCCACCATGGCCACCCCTGTCCAGTCCGCCTCCCGGACAAGCCTCCTGGAAGCGGACAAAAGGTCGGGAGGGAGGGGGATCGAGACGCGGTAGGTACTGCCGCCGCCCGTCAGCGGATACTCGTGGATGCGCTGGTGGGCAAAGGAGAGCACCACCCGGCCCCGGTCGCAGAGAAGCTCGACCCCGACTCCCTCGCCCGGCTCGTAGGACTGGACCAGGACAGGGCCGTACCGGATCAGTCCGGAAACCGCCTCCAAAAGCTCCCGGGAATTTCTCGCCAGCCGGGCTTCGAGGTCGTATCCGCGGTCTCCCACCCAGATCTTGGAGCGGGTCAGCTTCACAAAATACGGGAATTCGGCGAAATCCCGACAATCCAGCTCCTCTTCCGGCAAGAAGAGACGGGTTCGGGGAACGGGAACCCCGCAGCGTCGGGCGAGATCCAGGGTCCTGGCCTTGTCGAAGAACCCGTCGAAACTCTCCTCCGGGGGAAGAACCAGACCAGGAGGCCGGGGGGAGAGGCTTCGGAGCGGATAGAGGGTCACGTCGGAGAGGGGCAGGATGTAGTCGAAGTTCTCGGAGGCCAGAAGCTCGGAAAGCCAGGCAAGAAAGTTACGCCGGCTCTCGAGCGGAGACGGGTAGACTAGAGCCCGGGAAGCATACCGGGAACGAAAGGAAAAGGCCTTCTCAGACTTTCCCCCCAGGACGACCGTGTGGCCCGTGCGGCCAAGGCTTTGAACCACGCAGGTCGCCGCATTGCACTCCGCATCGAGCACCAGGATTTTTCTGGGAGGAAAAGAAGGGATCCCGGTCATCGCCCTACTCCGGAGGACCAGGAGGGAGACACCGGCTCCCGGAGTCCCTCCATCAGCCGGTAGCCCGCAACCGTCAGGGCGAACCGCCCGAAAGACATCTCCCCGGAAATCGAACGGGCCGGAAGGTCGAATTGGTCTTCCCGTTTTCCCAAAGTCATGCGCCGGGTGGAGCGGGCCGCGAGGAAGCCTGCCTTCCGGGCGGCCTCCTTCGTCCGGTCGTTGTAAAACCCGTAGGGATAGCAGAAGGTGACCACGGGCTCCCCCAGGAGATCCTCCAGCTCGCATCGGCTTCCGGAGACTTCATTCTCCAGGGCCTTCCCCGACAGGGAGGTGAGGTCCGGATGGGTCCGGGAATGGGCGGCGATCTCGAAACCGCGCCGGGAGAGGTCCCGGGCCTGATCCGGGGTCATCAGGGGATGTCCCACCCATCGGGGATCCTCAGCCCAGGCGGTCTTTTGACCCAGAACCCCCGTCACGCAGAAGATCGTCGCCCGGAAGTCGTACTTTTCCAGGATGGGGGCCGCCCATTCATAGTTGTCCTCGTATCCGTCGTCGAAGGTGAGGCCGATCATGCCGGAGCTTTCATGGCCGGATACGGTCAGCGCCTCCCGGAGGGTCACCCCCCTAAAGCCCAGGGACTTGAGAAGCCCCATCTGGCGGTCGAAGATCTCCGGAACCGGTCCGGTGTCAGGATCGACCCCAGGAGCCACCCGATGGTAGTACAGAAGAGGAGGAAGATTCCCTCCCTCTTCGAGTGCGATCATTCCTGAGCGTCTGGTCAAGGCATCAAGCATCAGCGTAGGTCCCGGGTTTGTTTCTTCATCAGGAGGAATGTTCCGCGCAGGATCCGCGTCTCACCTTTGTCCCAAAATATCAAGGACAGGACTGCAAGGAATGTGCCAAAAATTTTTGAAGGGATTCCGGATCTGGGCAGGTCAGAGTCTGAGAACCGAAGCATAGAGCCGTTCGAGCTCCGAAAAGGACCGTTCCTTGGAGAAGAGAGCCTGGACCCGGTCCCTTCCGGCCTGGCCCATCCGCTCCCGAAGGGACGGATCGGCCGCGAGGCGCTCCATGGCCTCCCCCATGGCCACCGGATCATTGGCGGGAACGAGGAAGCCCGTGAGGTCTTGCGAAACCGATTCGGGATTTCCTCCGACCCGGGTCGCCACCACGGGAAGGCCCACTGCCATGGCCTCCAGAATGGCGTTCGAAAAACTCTCGCTTCGGGAGCTGTTCAAAAAAACATCAAAGGCCGGAAGGAGGTTTTCGACATCCTCCCTGGCTCCCAGAAACAAGGCCGACGCCTCGAGATGGAGACCCCTCACCAGCCCTTCAAGGGTGTTCCGCTCGGGGCCGCCCCCCACCAGGAGAAGAAGGGTCCCGGGATGGCGCGAATGCACCCGGGCAAAGGCCCGAATGGCCGTATCCACCGATTTGACGGGGCGGTGGCCCGCCACGATCCCGAAGACGCAGGAGGAGGTCAGAGGGACCTTCAGGGCACGCCGCCACGGCCCTTTGTCAGACTCCGGCCGGAAGCGGCCGCAGTCGATGCCGTTATAGATGCATCCGAGTTTCTCCGGAGGGATCCCTTCGTTTTTCTGGGCCGCGTCCATGGCCGCCCGGGAATTTGCGACGATCCGGTCTGCCAGGCGGTTGACGACGTGGGTTTCGAAGGCCGCAAGGCGGGGGGAGCCCCGCATCCCGAAGTCTCCCAGGTCCCGGCGGGTGGTGATCACGCGCCGGCCGGTGAACCGGGCCGCCATCGTTCCCAGGATGTTGGCGTTGGTCTGGAAGGTGTGGACCACGTCGATCCGGTGCGAGCGGATATAGCCAACCAGAGTGGCGAAAGCCCGTAAGCCGTCGGGACCGTACAGCTTCCGGAAGGGGGCGAAGAGGAGAGGGGTTTTCTCCCGGAGGAGTTCCTCGTGAAAGACTCCCCCTTCCCTGGCAGAGCAGACATGGGGACGGACCCCGAAGGAGGCGGCATGCCTTGCAAGCTCCGCCACATACCGCTGGCTCCCGCCGGGACCGAGATTGTCGACAAGATAGAGAACGGAAATCATCCGCCTGTTTCTCCGCGAAAGAGGATCCTTCGGTAGAGCTCTTCGTATCTTCGGGCGACCTTCCGGACGTCGTAGCGCTCCTCGATCAGGCTCCGGGCCTGTCTTCCCAGAGCCCGGGCAAAGTCGGGATCTCTCAGAAGCCTTGCGAGGGCCTGGGCAATCATGGCCGGCTCCTGGGTGACGAAAAGTCCCGTCTTCTCCTCCTCCACCACCTCGGGGATCCCACCCACCCGGGTGACCACCACCGGAAGGGAGGCGGCCATCGCCTCGAGAAGGACGATGGGAAGACCCTCCCTCGATGAGGGCATGGCAAGGATCTCGGCGGCGCGCAGGATCTCGGGCACATCGCGCCTGAGCCCCAGGAAGACGACCCTGTCCGAAAGGCCAAGCCGTAAGGCCAGCTCTTTTAACTCCGCCTCGTCTTCTCCCTCGCCCACAACGAGGATCCCGGTCTCGGGGAAGTCCCGGGAAATCCGGGCCAGGGCCTCGATCAGGAAGCGGTGCCCCTTGAGGGGAACAAGCCGCCCCACGATGGCAATCCACCGTCTTTTTCCGTCGACCCCCAGCCGTTTCAGAACCTCGTCCCGGGAGACGGGGACCGCAAACCGGTCGAGATCGATGCCGTTTTCGATTATATGAAGCTTGCTCGGATCGAATCCCGCCCCGGAAATGCGATAGTTCCGCACCGCCTCGGAGACACAGATGACGGCATTGTTTCTCCGGTCGAGGAGCCGGTCGAGAAGGCGTCCGGCCCGCCCGATGTTCGGGTCGCTCGTGGTGTGGGAGGTGGAGACGATGGGGACCCGGGTCAAAAGCCCCGAAAGACGCCCCCACAGATCGGCCGTGAAGAGGTGGGTGTGGACGATGTCGAAGCGGTTTTTCCTGAAGAAGGCGGCTAGCCTTAGGACCACCGACAGGTCCTTCCGGCTCCTCTTGGGAATGTAAGTGACCGGGATTCCGAGAGACTCGAAGTCCTTCACCAGGGGCCCGAGCCCCGAAATCAGGCAGACCGAAAGAGAAATCCGGTCCCGGTCGGTCTTGCGGGCGATGTCCAGAAGAAGCTGTTCGGCCCCGTGGGCGGGCAGGGCCGGAAGGAGGTGGCAGACCGAAATCCGTCTTCCGGGAAGAGGGCCCAAAGGCCCTGAGCTCGACTTCCGGACTTCCTGCGCCAACGGTCCTCCTCCTACTTGAAATTCCAGTAAAAGGTGGCCATGGCAATGAACTGGTTGTCGATTACCCCCTGGTTCGAGACGGTGTTGGAAATGTTCGTCGTGAAATCGATCAGGTTGTACATGAGGGTCGTGATGAGCCAGTTTGTGGGGCGGTAGGACAAACCGTCGGTCTGTTCGAGGAAGGTCCCATTGTAGGACTGATTCGGCTGGAGGGTCGTGAAGAAGTTGGTGGCAAAGCCGGGGGTGGTAAAGAAATTGTTGCCGGAGGAAAAGCCACCGGGAGCGAGGAAGTTATAATAGGTATAACCTGTAGAGGAAAAGAACGAGGTCTTGGGTGTAATCGTGTAGGACATGTACATCATCGCCATCTTGACCTTCTCCGGCCCCAACTCGACTCCGTAGGAGTTCATGTTCTCCATGAATTCCCCGGCATTGACCCCGATCCCGAACCTGGCATCGGAATAGCCGATGTTGACATCCCACATCGGAGCCTGGAAGTTCTCCCCGTTCTGGAAGATAACGGCGTTCCACCCGCCCATCGCGGAAAAGGTCAGATTTCGGTTGAGGTTATGCGTTAAGATCCCATAGTAGGAATACATGATCGTGTTGAGGGTGGGGAGGTTCTGGTAGAAGTAGTAATAGATGTTTCCTCCGACCCCCAGGGAGGTGGTGGGAGTGAGCCTTCGCATGGCGGTTCCCATGGCCCCGTTCGAATAGAAACTCGGGAAATCGCTCATCAGCCCCTGCTGGTAGATGTAGGAGCCTGAGAGATAGTCGCTGTAGTCCATGTAATTGAGGGTCGACATGAGAGATTGGAGGTTCATGAAGCCCGCCCCGAAACCTTCGTCGCCAAAGTACTGGTCGGAGGCCGCCTCGACGAAGGTGATCTTGGGCGTAAGGGCCACCCCGAGTTCGGCATCGGCCATGTTGCCGTAGGCCGAGTTGATTCCATTGAAAAAAGCCAGAGGCTGGCCGTTCATCAACGGAGTCGAGCCGTTGAAGACATAGTCGGCGGCTCCCACGAAAATCCGGGGCCCCAGATAGGTTCCGGTCGCCACCCCCCCCGTCTCGTCGAGGTAGGGGGAAATGTTCCCGGTGGTGTAGCCGTAGTAGCCGGCGCTGGCCATGAGCGAAAGAAATCCGTAGTCGTCGAAATTGCTGTACATGACCGCCGGAGTGATCGAATAAAGGGATCCCATTTCGGGGTTGTTGGGCGAAAAGTTGATGTTGGTGTCGGTTTCGAAAGATCCGGTAAGGGAAACCGATCCTTGGGGGGTGATCTGGAAGGGGTTCGGCTGGAAGAAGGTCAGGCCGAAGGGGCGGTAGACCGCCGACATCATGGGAGCGGCGAGTTGGGGCACTCCGTTCAGAAGATAGGCGTTCTCCAGGGGCTGGGAAAGAAGTCCCGGAGAGATGTTGTTGGGAAGGAAGGGATTGCTCGAATTGGGCATGGCGCTGTTCATGAAGGTCGGAGCGGCCGACTGGGGATTCTGGGATCCGTTGGCCGAACCGGGAGCTCCGGTTGCGGATGGGTTCGACCCGGGTCCCTGTCCGGGAAGGGTTCCCGGGGAAGGAGCGGGGGAGGATCCGGGTGAGAGCATTCCCCCCGAGGCCGGAGCGTTGAATCCAGGACCGTTTGAGGGGGGAACCGCCCCGCTCGGAGGCTGGTTGGGAGGAACATCCGAACCGGGAACGGCGCCAGTATCAGCACCGCCGGCCGGAGCCGGCCCATAGAGAGGAGTAGCCTCGGAAACACCGGATCCTGTTAAGAGGAGGCCCATTAGAAGAAGGCGGATAAAGTTCCTCTGAAGACAATCAGCCCTAAGAATCTTTCCTTTATTTTTTAATTGCATTCATCCTCCCTGACAATATTTTACGGGAGGACATGAGCAAAATATGTGCCTAAACTGTTTTCGAAAAGAAAGAGAATTTTCACCTGTTAATGCCCAACGGCTTTCTCGATCTCCTTGGCAAGGGTCACTCGAGCTTTATGCCATGCTTTTGGGTCATGGTTCCAATCGCCGGGTCGGTGCCAAAGGGGAATTCGCCAGTAAGGAAAATACCCCCCTTCGTTTAAGGCATGTGGGACCATCTCATTAACCAAATTGTCCACCTCTCCCTTTTTTCCTTTTTCTTTAAGAAGAACAAAATACCTGTAATCATCATACCCCCTCCGCCACTGGGCCATTCGGATCGAGGGAACCGGTCCGTCGATATCAGGGAGGCCCAAGAAGTGAAGTTGATGACCCGGATAAAAGATGACACCATCCTCAGTGCCACCATGGGTGTAGGGGTTATTATCAATCGCATTTCCACTGAAGAAATCCGCAGCCCAGTAAAAAAGTCCATTCAGTTTATATTTCCAGGCCGTCCAGAACCACATCCGTAAACCCGGTCCAGTCCCAGTAATATCCGATGCCGGTGTAAAAGGGGGACCTCCCTGATAGAACCAAGCCCGTTTTCCGTCCCTCTGGTAGGGCCGGATCTTATCCGGAATGTAGGTGTCACTCGAGGGTGACCAGATATCGATCTTGTCATACATCACACTTTTGTGGTGACCCGCTTCATGCCTGTCCCAGATGTAGGGATCATCGGTGAGCATCACACGAATCTTATTGCCCGACCCTTCGTGGATTGCATCGGCAATATTGGCAATCAGCTGATAGACATCTGGGTAATAGAGCTGATGAAGCGGTTCATCCCACACATAGGCAAAAGCGTTTCCAAGTTGCCATCCTTTCTCCTTCCAATGCCTCACAATGGCCCGAGATTCTTCCATGGCAATCTGGCGAGGAAGCTTGTTCCAGTCAGAAATTTCTGAAGGAGTTGCCGTCATATAGGTAAAGCCTCCCACGGTCCCCTGTACATAAGGTCCAAGGGTAGGGAGACACCAGGAATTGGGGGAAGATCCGGTAAGCTTTCCAGATAAATAATCCCCAAACATTGTGTCGTATTTTGTCCAGTCTATAGAGGAGATATGACCGGTGTTCTGGTTCCATTGAATGTTGGGCCCGATGGTCAGACATCCGCTGGTCGCAAAGCCATAGTTGTGGGCCATAACAAAGTATTTTGCCAACATTGGTTGTAGCATCTGATCGTTTGTGATGTATTCCCCATTGAAGAAACGCCCCATATAGAGCTGCATCCAGCGATCAAACTTGACATCCCTTGGAAGGGATTCATTGACAATATGAATCAGGATGGGGGTATTCCTCAGTATCCGAGCACCCTCTCTGACCTGTAGGGTGGCTGTATAATTCCCTGCCCGACAAGTATCCGAAATATAAACATCAAACCAAACTGGCTGATTTTTTCCTTTAGAGAGGGTGAGTCCTTCAATCAGACGATGACCAGGAGAGTAAGGATCGGTAAAAGGAATGAGAGGATCAGGACTAACAACCTTTTGAAGAGATCCGTCGTACCCTTTAACCATTACTTTTACATAAATTTCTTTAAATCGATGAAACCTAAGACACGCGGCTTCCGGACTTGGCTCAATTTCAACATGAAGGTTGTCCAACGAATACCGGGATCTGAGAATTAACTGAAAAGTCAGAGTTTCTCTTTTAAGTCCGATCAGAGAGATCGGGGGGCTTTTTCCAAAATCTCGGATCTCATGCCGAGGTGGCTCTTCATCCTCTTTAACACGAGCAGAGAAGGGAGCAATCCAAGAGACAAGGTTCCCGGATTGTTCGATTCGGGAACCAGAAAACAAAACCTTTTGAAAGGAGAGAGGGTATTTGAGCTTGAGTTCGGGATCCTTAAGTTTTGAAACAGTATTTAAGGCAAGGTGCTTCACAGAAACTAAAGGGCCAAGAAAATAATGCGCCTTGCTCAAAACCATTTTAGCCAGATTCCCATGAGGGTCTCGGAGAATGAGAGCTCCTGCTCCAGCAGCTATAATAACTACCGCCAAAGCCCCCACAATGAATCCCAAAAAAAGCCCTATTGAAAAACTCTTACGGGATAAACTCACGGTTTCACCTCTAAAATATTTTATTTTTCTAAAGAATATTCAATTTTTAGAGATTTATTTTTTTAAATATTAATCACTCCTTTAAAACATCTTGAATAGCTTTTAACCATTCATGACCATATCGTAAATCAGGCTCTAAATGATTACCCTCAGCCCATTCATTCCAGGATTTTAAAAAAATAAATTTTTGATTATTAGGATAATTTTTAATAGCGGAAACAGCATCCCGCAGATGATTACGAAATAATTCTGGGGTTGCATTTTTATAAACTACTCCATTTATTCCTGATCGGGGAGTGTTATCAAATGAATTAATAACACAAGGATATATTAAACCATTTTCATTATTATTAATAATTGACTCATTTAAACATTGTGAATAATTATAAATAATTTTTTTATAATCCAAAATGGTTGGAAATTTTCTAAAGATTTCATAACGCTGTTTCAACCAAGAAAATAAGTTCCTTTTTGATACCCATTGTCGGGATTTTAAATAAGGATAAACAATTTTAGCATCAAATCCATTTTCTATTGAATTCCAATTAAAATTGGACATTCCTATTAAATATAACCCTGAAAGACCATGATCCTTGGCCATATTTCTCCAAAAATTTGTTGTATTTATTGGATCAAGAAGCTTTTCCGGTCTATAAATAATAAAAATAGGTTTTCCTTCGACTTTCATATAACGCTTATCCTTAAAAGCAGGCAAAAGGGACATAAAATGATTTCGATGATCATCATTCCCAGGATAATTTTGTTCAATTAAAATTTTATTAGGAGCATTGTGCCAAATTCCTGTCCAAGTTTCATTAGCCCAGCATATACAAAAAGGGAAATCTGGTTGTCCTGAATTTAAGACTTCTATAAATGGACGCTCAAGAATACGTTTTCCTCCAAACCAATAATGATAATAACAAAAACCCTCTATTCCATATTCACGAGCCAATTCGGCCTGTTGAATTCTCGTATCTTGAACTCTCAAGTCGTAAAAACCTAAATCAGTTGGAATATGAGGTTGATAATGATTTTTAAATAATGGTAATGCCTTGGCAGTATTTGTCCACTCAGTAAACCCCTTCCCCCACCAAAGATCATTTTCTGGTATAGGGTGATATTGAGGCAGGTAGAGAGCTATACCACGAAATTTCAAATTATAACTCCTTTATAAATAATAATTATTATTTAAAGCAAGAAATTTATTTTTAATGAAAACCTTATTATTGATCGTTTTTGGCAAAGAGTCCCACTCCTTGAACCAAAAAATTCTCGGATAAAAAGATTTTGGAAAATAACTTTTTACCAATAACTTCCATGTTTCCAAAGAAGTCTTATTTAACGATAGACTCCTTCTGAGAAGCTCTCTTCCGTAATCTTGTCCATTCCGACACGAAAAATAATGCAATGAAGCCTCCCGAAGCCAGATTGATTTTAGAATTCTGATAGGTTCCTTCAGGGGATTTCCGGGATAATTGTCGAAGGTTTCATGCAATGTCCTGACAATATGGTCTTGTCTTTCCAATCTCTGGATCCAGGATTTGGAAAGTTTATTCTTTAGATCTTTCGATTTTGCTCTGTATTCAACTAAGAAATCTTCAACATGAAAAAATCTTTCTTTTTTCCACATCCTGATCGCAAAATCAATATCTTCTCCGGCAGCCCTCGTATTAAAAAATGGATCAAAACCTCCTGATTTCAAAATTTTTTCCCGTTCAAAAAAGAGGGTGGAAGGAAGAGGGACATAGAAATTTCGAAGAAATGGGTCCTTCTGGAATCTAAAAAGCAAGTCCACCCAATCGAGGTAAATATCTCTTTGATTAGAAAAAAAAACCTTTTTCCCATTCTCTAATACAAAGGTTTCATAAGAGGAAGATATGAGTGGTGCTTCTGGATAGGCTTTTGCCGCCTCAAGCTGCTTTTCAAGCCGGTGTGGGCGCATCAGATCGTCCCCGTCTAAGAGGGCAACGTATTTTCCACGACTTTCCTGGATTCCCTTGTTCCTTGCGGAGGACGCTCCCTGAACAGATTCCTTCATAATCCTTATAACGTCAGGAAAACTGGCTTGATACCGCCGGGCCACCTCCATGGTCGCTTCATCGGCGTTGTTGTCGATTAAAACAATTTCATAATCAGAGAAAGTTTGCTGGAGGACTGAATCAATTGCTTCCTCCAGGAGGATTCCCTCCCGATACAGCGTCATCACTACAGAGATCTCGACCGCCATCACAAAACCTTTCATATCAGAAACTATCAATCTGAATAAGTGGCCGGATGAATAAGGTTCTAATCCCTACCGTCCAATAAAACCTTGATTTTCTGACCAAGAGCCCGGGTCTCATCTGCAGACCGTCCCTTATTTTTGGGCTGTTTCCTAAACCTTCAACTGAAAAATCGAATCCACGAGACCTCTCGTTGCCTCCGGCGGAAGCGGCCCGGAAATGAGATCGTCGAACCAGAACATCCGCGGATAGAAGCCGTGTGGGAGTCCGGCCTTCAGACGGAGCTTCCAGGATTCGATGGCCACTGGATCAAACTTTAGAGAGCGATCAAGCATTCGGACTCCCAGGTCTTTTCCCTCCTGGTAACGGAGAAAGGTCAGGCTTTCATGGCGGAGCCAGAGAGCCGCAAGCTTTTGGAAAATTCTCGTGACCTCTTTCGAGGATTTTCCAAAATTCTCCCACAGGATCCGGAAAAAGCGATCCATATGGAGAAGAAATCCGACCCAATCCATCTGACGGCGCTTGACCTCCATCATTTCCGGAGTGGCAATCCGGTATCGGGCCAAGGAACGCGGAATCTTAAAAAACTCCCCTTTCGTATACATTCTCAGGTAGAACTCGATATCCTCGAACCAGCGGGGGTTCAGGCGCGTGTCGAATCCACCCACCGCCAGAGCCGTCTCACGCTCGAAAAAAGTGGTCGATGTCAGGGGAAAATGAAGAGTCTCTCCCACTCCGGATTTCGGGCCGACCGGAAAAAGATCCTTCAGAACCTTCTGTGTTTCAAGCCAGATGACGGGCTCGGTAACTGAGACATCCTTTCGGACAACCTGTTTATTGTCCATGGAGACCCGATCATACCAGCCGCTCACCAAGGAAAGTCCGGGAGTATTCAGAAACCGTTCCCGCTGGAGAGAAATCCGTTGCGGATCGGCAAGATCGTCCCCATCGAGAAAGGCCACGAACCTCCCGCGACTTTCGGCGATTCCCCGATTCCTGGCGGAACAGGCGCCCTGGACCGACTCGTGGACAAGACGGACCGATCGGGGAAAACGGGCTTCGAAATCCTTCGCGACCGCCTGGGTCGCAGGATCGGCATTGTTATCCACCAGAACGATTTCGCAATCCTCAAAGGTCTGAGCGAGTGCCGAATCCACCGACTCCCGGAGAAGATCCCCCTCCCGGTAGAGTGTGATGACAATCGATACTTCTGGAACCCCCATCAATCTCCCATCCCGATCAATTTTGATCATCCGTTCCGGATAAACATTTAATGTTTTTATATGCAATTTCTTTGCCAATAACTTTTTAACAATACCTGCGGTTGGAGATTTCAGTGGGCGTGGATAGCGACGACCGAAAAGAACTTCAAATTGGTAAATTTGCCAATCGGGAAATTAGATCCTCCTGAAGAGACCTCCTAACAGTCTCAAGAAACTGGGATTATTCGGAGAATAAACAAAGAAGCAAGAACTTCTACAATTCAGATCGGAAGAAACTTTGAAGAATTACTAGGAGTGGCTACTACTGCAAATTGAAGATAATTCATATCAAGAAACCACTTTCCAAGTAAAACCCTAACTAGTATGAATCTTTTTCCATTCCACCACCAATAACGTTGGTTTATTCCATTTATGGATTCAACCTTATAACCTGCCTCATCAAACATTCGCATAATACTTTTTTTTGTAAAAAAACGAAGATGAGTCTGATCCCTGATTCCTGAATCCTCATATTTCCAATCCATATCTAATAAAAGATGCTTAAGATTCTCAATATATCTAACATTAGGAATCGAACATACGATAATTCCACCTGGTTTCAATAATGATCGACATACCTCAAGTGCAGGAAAAGGATCTGGAAAATGTTCAAGACTATCATTGAAAGTTATAACATCAAAATAAAACTTGGGAAGATCAAGCTTGTCAGAAAAAAATTCGTTGAAAAAGTGATCAAGAACTCTAGGAGCTATTTCAACAATCGATGGACTCGGATCAATACCCCAAATTTCTGCGCCAACCATTTTCTTGACAAGAGATCCAAAAACACCCGCACCACACCCAATATCAAGCAAGGTTTTGCAGTTTAAATGCATATTCTCGCCCATGGTGGACACCGATTCTCCCTCATGATGGACAGTGATTCTCGCTGATGGTGGACACCGATTCTCCCCATGATGG